>JBEDFV010000135.1:0-19323 GCA_041175005.1 Pseudomonadota bacterium | reverse complement strand
TGGGCCTCGTCGCGTCCCCAGCGATCGCGCATGAGGGACATGTGCTCGACCTCGTCTCTGCCTTTCTTGCGCCACTTGCCGGTTGGGACCATCTGCTCATGGCGGGGCTTTTCGTGGTGGTCGTGGTGGGTATGGTGCGGGCCATGGTCAGAGTCGTGAGACGTAAAACGCCTGTCCAGCGGAGCGATGACCAATGATTCCTGGTGAGGTGGTGGCTGTGGGCGATCCGATTGCGATCAATACAGATCGCCCGCTGGTCCGGGTGGATGTGCTCAACACAGGAGACCGTCCGGTACAGGTGGGGTCGCATTTTCATTTCTATGAAGTCAATGCAGCACTCTCCTTTGATCGCGCATCCACACGGGGCTTTCGGCTCAATATCGCTGCGGGTACGGCCGTGCGGTTTGAGCCCGGGCAGAAGAGAACGGTAGAGCTCGTGGCCGTCTCTGGCGATCGGCGCATCTATGGTTTCAACGGACGCGTCATGGGGGCTCTCTGACCATGGCCTCCATTTCCCGTAAGGCCTATGCCGAAATGTTTGGCCCCACGGTGGGTGACCGTGTTCGCCTTGCGGATACCGACCTCTGGATTTCGGTGGAGAAAGATTTCACACGCTATGGCGAAGAGGTGAAGTTTGGTGGTGGAAAGGTGATTCGTGATGGCATGGGGCAGAGTCAGCGCCTCAGCAAAGACAGTATGGACACGGTGATTACCAACGCCCTCATCGTGGACCACTGGGGAATTGTGAAGGCCGATGTGGGTATCAAGAACGGACGCATCGCGGGCGTGGGTAAGGCGGGCAATCCTGACATACAGCCTGGGGTTACTCTGGTGATTGGCCCCGGCACAGAGATTATCGCGGGAGAGGGCATGATTCTCACCGCAGGGGGTATCGATGCCCATATTCATTTCATCTGTCCACAGCAGATTGAAGAGGCCATTTCTAGCGGTGTGACCACCATGATTGGCGGAGGCACCGGCCCGGCCACGGGTACCTATGCCACCACCTGCACGCCTGGCCCATGGCATATCCACAGCATGCTCTCGGCTGCCGAGGCATTCCCTATGAACCTTGGATTTCTTGGTAAGGGCAATGCCAGCCAGCCCGGGCCGCTGCAAGAACAGATTCGGGCGGGTGCTATGGGTTTGAAACTCCATGAAGACTGGGGTACCACGCCCGCGGCGATTGACTGCGCCCTGTCTGTTGCCGACGAGATGGATATTCAGGTGGCGATTCATACCGACACCCTGAATGAGTCAGGTTTTGTCGAGGATACGATTCGGGCCTTTAAGGGCCGCACTATTCACACCTACCATACCGAGGGGGCGGGGGGCGGTCATGCCCCAGACATTATTAAGGCCGCCGGCCTGCCCAATGTCTTGCCGTCTTCGACGAACCCCACGATGCCGTACACCATCAACACGATTGATGAGCATCTCGATATGTTGATGGTCTGCCATCACCTCGATGCCAGCATTGCTGAAGATATCGCGTTTGCAGAGAGCCGTATTCGGCGCGAAACAATTGCAGCTGAAGATATCTTGCATGACCTCGGGGCGTTCTCCATGATGTCTTCCGATTCGCAGGCCATGGGCCGCGTGGGCGAAGTCATACTTCGCACCTGGCAGACAGCGCACAAGATGCGGGTACAACGGGGGAGCCTTGCCACAGACCCCGCGACCTCAGACAACGCACGGGTCAAGCGCTATGTGGCCAAGTACACCATCAACCCGGCGATTAGCCACGGCATTGCACGGCATGTGGGGTCGATCGAAAAGGGCAAGCTTGCCGACCTGGTACTCTGGCGGCCCTCGCACTTCGGCGTCAAACCGAGTCTGGTACTCAAGAGCGGCATGATTGCCTGGGCATTAATGGGCGATGCCAATGCTTCCATTCCCACGCCACAGCCGGTACATTACCGCCCCATGTTTGGTGCCTTCGGGCGCGGCCTGAAGACCTCGGTCACCTTTGTGTCACAGGCGGCCCTGCAGTCAGGCAGCCTTGATCGCCTGGGGCTCGAGAAGCCGCTCGTTGCAGTCGAGAACTGTCGGTCTGTTAAGAAGGCCGATATGGTCCATAACCATTGGCAGCCCAATATTTCGGTGGACCCCCAGACCTACGAGGTGGTGGCCGATGGCGAACTCTTGCGTTGCGAGCCGGCCAGTGTCTTGCCCATGGCGCAACGCTATTTTCTTTTCTAAGTGGCCTGATGCGGGTTTTTCGTCTCTCCGCTGAACATGCGGCAGTTCCGTTTGATTGCCTCTTTCTCGACTTTGAGACGCGAAGCAAGAGTCGCTTTAAGGCGCGGCTCATGACCACGCAAGAGGAGGTGGGCGTACTGTTACCACGCGGCACGGTACTGCGTGGCGGAAGTCTGCTCTCCGATGGGGCGGGCGCGGCGGTGGAGGTGGTGGCTGCTGACGAGTCGTTGCTGCGGGTTGGCGGCTCGGCCTATGACCGGATGCGTTGTGCATACCACCTGGGAAACCGGCATGTCCGGCTGGAGGTACGCGAAGACTTTCTGCAGCTGCAGTTCGATTCGGTACTCGCGGACATGCTGCGCAATCTCGGGGTCATGCCTACCCTGGTCTACGCGCCCTTTGAGCCAGAGGCAGGGGCCTATGGCGGCGGCCACCAGCACGGACATGACACTACCTTTGAGGAAGACTATGCCCTGGCACAGGCGGCCTTCCATGTCCACGCAGAGCGCTAGCGCTCTCGTGTAGCGATTATCCGGGGGAAGGTGAGCGCAGCCCCGAAGGTTGGCGATTAATCTTGTCTTTGGCCGCATCGGTGAGGATTCCGAGAAACTGACGCGCAGCGCCAGAGAGTGCCCGCCCGTGCGGCGTGACAATATCAATGCTCGCGGCGCTGCAGAGGCGATCGGTAATCGGGCAGGCCGATAGCCGGTGGTTACTAACCTCACGCTCGAAAACGATTTCTGGCAGGCAGGTCACCATATCGGTCTGCGAAACGATCTGCTTGATCAGTAAAAGCGAGTCCGATTCGAATGCAATATGGCCTTCGACCTGATGCAGTCGCAGGGCCTGTTCGACGAGTCTGCGAATACCAAACTGCCGTGTTGGGAGCGCGAGCCGAAGACCAGCAAGATCGCTGAAGGCCGCCAAGTCCTTCTGAACGGCGGGATGGTGGCGGTGGCCCACAAGGTGCAGCGGCTGCGGAATACGGGTACGCAGGACGAGGTCGTCGCGCGAGGGACAGTTAAAGGCAATGCCGATTTCACTGTCGCCGCTGCCCACACGGTCGGCGACATCGTTAGACCCACCGACGACCACCTCGAAACGGATGCCGGGAAACCCTTCGGAGAACCGGGCCATCAGGTCTGGAAGAAAACTGATGGTGGCACCTTCCACAGAGGCAATACGCACAGCTCCGTGGCGTAACTCGTCAATATCCTCAATGCGCTGTAAGAGTGCGTCGATGTTTCTGTTGTTTTCTTCGATATAGATATAGAGCTCTTTCCCGACCTCGGTCAGGTGCATCCCCTTTGCGGAGCGAATAAAGAGCTTGGTGTCGAGAAACTTCTCGAGCTGATTGATCTGCCGGCTTAGCGCACTCGGCGCAATCTCGTGTTGGTCTGCAGTGACTCGTAGGGAGCCCGACCGGGCAACCTCTGCAAAGTGGCGAAGTACGTGGGGCTGGAGCATGTCGAAAAGTTATGTTCCAAAAAGTAGAACACCAGATTCCAGTATATAGAATTCCCGGCATCTGGCCGCCTGGATACACTCGACTCGTTTGGACTTTTTTGGTCTTTGGTGTCGCAATCGTCTAAGGAGGCGGATATGAAAAACGAGAAGTCGATGGGGCTAACCCACCAGCGGGCCGGCGGTCGCAGGGCATTTCTCCGGTTCTCCGCGGCAGTGGCCGCAGCATCCGGTGTCTTACTTTCGGCGCCAGTGCATGCGCAGGAGGTGATTAAGTTCGGAGCGCCCTTGCCTATTACGGGCCCTCTGGCGCCGGAGGCATTGAAGCAGCAGCAGGGCTATGACCTCTGGGCCAAGCAGGTAAACCAGGCCGGTGGCATCTCGGTGGGTGGCAAGAAGATGAAGGTGGAGATTGTCTACACCGACTACCAGTCCAACACCCCACGCGCAGTACAGGCCACAGAACGACTCATTACCCAAGACCAGGTGCAGTTTGTCTTCGCGCCCTTCGGTTCGGGCGCCGCCAAGGCGGCCAGCACGGTGGCAGAGCGCTACGGCGTTCCTATGATTGCCGCGACCGCCTCGTCGTCCCAGGTCTATGACCAGGGCTATAAGTTTCTGTTTGGTACCTTCACACCCAATGACACGCTGACCAATCCTCTGGCAGACATCATTCGTCAGAAGGCCCCCGATGTAAAGCGCGTTGCCATTCTTGCGCGTAACGATCTTTTCCCTTTGGCGATTGCCCAGGAGATGGAAAAGTCAGCCAAAGATCGTGGCCTGGAGGTGGTCTTCTTTGAGAAGTACGCAATTAACACGCTCGACCATTCTGCGGCACTGGCCCAGCTTAAGGCCACCAATCCACAATGGATTTTTGCAACGGGCTACACCAACGACCTGGTGTTGATGCGTAAGCAGATGGCCGATCAACGTATCGAGGCCCCTGTGGTCACGATGATTGCCGCACCCGCCTACCAAGAATTCATTGATGCGGCTGGAAAGGGGGCCGAGAACATCAGCAGCGCGGCCTGGTGGCATCCTGCGGTTCGGTATAAGGGCACCGATATCTTTGGCGCCACGGAGAATTATGTGCGCCTCTTTAAAGAGGCCTACAAGGCAGACCCGGACTATGCCCATGCCTCCGCCTCGGTCTCTGGCGCGCTCTTTCAGATGGCCATTGAGCGGGCAGGAAGCCTCGATCGGCAGAAGGTCCGTGATGCGTTGGCGAGCCTCAATGTGATGACCTTCTGGGGTCCCGTACGGTTTGGCCCGACAGGCCAGATTACCTCGCTTGAGCCGCCGGTCTTCCAAATCCAGGGAGCCAAGCCCATTGTTGTGCATCCCGCAGCAATCAAGCAGGGTGACCTTCGTCAGGGCGTGAAGTAATCCGCACGCGGGCCTCTATAAGAAGAACGACCCATGTTTGCCCTTCAGGTACTTGTCAACGGACTGGTCTTGGGATGCCTCTACGCCTGCATCGCTGCCGGTTTCTCGTTGGTCTGGGGGGTGTTGAATGTCATCAACATCATGCATGGGTCGTTTATTGTGCTGGGCTCGTATTTGGCCTGGATGTCTTATAGCGCCATGGGCCTAAGCCCATGGACGACCCTGTTGATCGCCGCCCCCTTGTTTTTTGCTGTTGGTTATCTGATTCAACGCGGCATTCTGAATCGCGTTATTGCCGCGCCGGTCTTGGTGACCCTGACCCTCACCTTCGGCCTTGACCTCATTCTCAATAACAGCATGTTGCTGGCCTTTAGTGCCGACTATCGCAAGCTCTTACTCGATCCGCCTCTGGGAACGCTTGCTTTTTCGGGCCTGGTGGTGCCTGTGGACAGGGTCTTGGCCATGGCACTCGCCCTTATTCTCACCCTCGCCCTCTATGTCATTCTGCGGCACTCTCGGGTCGGTCGGGCAATTATTGCTGTACGTATGGACCGTGATGCTGCACTCCTCATGGGGGTGAATATTCGTACGATCTATGCGGTGGCCTTTGGGCTCGGGGCGGCCATGGCGGGGTGCGCTGGCGTGCTGCTTGCCCTCATTTTTCCGATCTCTCCATTGTCGGCAGGCGCCTATCTGGGTAAGGCCTTTGTGGTCTGTGTGCTTGGTGGCCTGGGCAGTGTGCCCGGTGCGGTACTCGGTGGACTCTTTCTGGGTATTACCGAAAGCGTGGGGGCGGTTGTCTTTGGCCCGGAGCATTCGGTTACCCTGTCTTTTGCGCTGCTCATTGTCTTTTTGATTTTTCGGCCCCATGGTCTTCTCGGTAAGAAGGGCTACGAATGACGCGCACCAGTCTCTTGTTGCTTGCCGTGCTCGTTCTTGCCCTGGCGGCACTCCCCCTGGTCGGTGGCGCCTACGCCTTACGCATCGGCACCTTCGCAAGCATGTATGCGATCTTGGCGGTCTCATGGAATGTCATCGGCGGGATGGCGGGCTATCCCTCCTTTGCAACCGCGGCATTCTTTGGCTTTGGCGCCTACGCCGGTGGTGTCTTGCTCGCCGCTGGCGCCGGGCTACTTACCGCCGTGGTCGCTGCAGGGGCGATGGCTTTTCTGGGTGCCGTTTTGTTGGGCGTGATCTTATTGCGACTGCGAGGGCATTACTTTGCGATCGCGAGCCTGGCGGTTGCCGAGGTCTTGCGTGAGCTCACCAATGCCGCCACCGACCTCACCGGGGGGGGCATGGGGCTGAATATTCCGTTGTCCTCAGTGGTCACCAGTGTGGAGGGCGAGGCGCGGTTTTTCTTCTTTGCCATGTGGGCGCTTCTGGTAGTGACGCTGGTCGTGGTGGTGGCCGTGGAGCGTTCCAAGCTTGGGTTTGGGCTGCGCTGCATTCGACAGAATGAGTCGGCCGCCGACATGATCGGCGTGAATGCCACGCTTTATAAGAGTCTTGCCTTTGCCTTGTCGGGTGTTTTTGTGGCCATGGCTGGCGTGCTTTACGCGGGCTGGGTGCATTACATTGAGCCGCCCGACGTGTATGACATTCTCTATTCGGTCAAGCCCATTGTCATGGCCTTGCTCGGGGGGCTTGGATCGACGCTTGGTGCTGTGATCGGTGCGTTTCTCTTCCTCGGTATTGAGGAGCTTGTCTGGCGCAATCTTCTACAGATTCACACAGGCGTATTGGGGCTTCTTATCGTGGTACTTCTCCTCTTCCTCCCCAAGGGCATCACCTCATTTGCAGACACACGCCTCTGGAGGCGGCTGCGTCAGAAGGAGGCCGTGCGTGACTGAGTTGATGCGGCTGGAGTCCGTCAGCCGGCAGTTTGGTGGCCTGCAGGCTCTGGAGAACGTCTCGTTATCGATCGGGCCGGGCGAAGTACTTGGGCTTATTGGTCCCAATGGGGCGGGTAAAACGACACTGGTGAATGTGATTACCGGGGTGCATCCGGCCTCCTCGGGACAGGTGGTCTTTCAGGGGCGTGATATCTCTCGGCTTAAGCCCTATCAGACAGCGCGTATCGGCCTCGCACGCACCTTTCAGATTGTCCAGCCTTTTCCAGAGCTCAGCGTGCTCGACAATGTGTCGGCGGCTGCGCTCTTTTCGCAGTCGGGCAGTTCAGTGGCGCAGGCCAGAGCCTATGCCCAAGAGCAGCTCAATTTTGTGGGCCTCTCTGCGCAGGCAGGTCAGCCGGCGGCGAGCCTCACCCTGGCGATGCGAAAGCGCCTGGAGCTTGCGAAGGCCTTAGCCATGCGGCCCAAACTCTTGTTTCTCGACGAGGTCAATGCGGGTCTCAATTCTGCAGAGGTAGAGCAGGCCATGGCCTTGATTCGTCAGATTGCCGCCTTAGGCACGACCATTGTCTTAATTGAGCACCTAATGAAGGTCGTGGTTACCGTCTGCAGCCGTATTGTGGTTCTGCACAACGGAAGGCTCATTTCAGAGGGCAGCCCCAAGGAGGTGGTACACGACCCCAAGGTGGTCGAGGCCTACCTTGGCAAGCGCTATTCTGATGCGGCGCGGGCCCATCTTCAGCAAGCCGAGGAGGGCGGTTCATGACTGAGACCACAGACTTCCTCACGGTGCGGTCTCTTCGCGCAGGCTACGGTGAAATTACGGTCTTGTGGGGCGTGGACTTCACGATTCCGCAGGGCCAGATTACTGCGCTGATTGGTTCAAATGGTGCCGGGAAATCTACGCTGATGCGCACGCTCTCGGGGCTGATCACGCCGTCGCAGGGTGAGATTCTGTTCTCCGGCCTCTCCATCGCGGGGGCATCGCCCGCCAAGATTCTTGACCTGGGCATTGCCCATGTACCTGAAGGCCGGCGCCTCTTTGGTGCCATGACCATTGAAGAGAATCTTCTCATGGGCGCCTACGCACGAGTAAAGGCAAGCCGGGCAGAACTTGCACGCGATATGGATCGGGTCTATCAGATTTTTCCAAAGCTCTATGAGCGGCGCAGACAGGCGGCGTCAACCCTTTCCGGCGGGGAGCAACAGATGTGTGCGATTGGCCGCGGGCTCATGAGTGCGCCCCGCCTTCTGATGATTGATGAACTCTCGCTCGGCCTTGCCCCCGTGCTGGTAGAGCAACTCATCGCCTCGCTGACGACCCTCAATAAAGAGGGGCTGTCGATTTTTGTGGTTGAGCAGGATGTGGTAACGGCACTAGAAGTCTCTCAGACGAGCCTCGTCATGGATCAGGGCCGTATTGTGCGGCAGGGTCCAAGTGCGGCACTTCTGGCTGATCCATCCATTCGTGCGGCTTATCTGGGCGCCTTGGCCTAAGGGTTCTTTGGGGGGCATTCCGCTGGTATGCGATGCGCGTGCAAGGGGTTCTGTCTAACGAGAATGCGGGTAAACGTGAGCGTGAGAGAAAAAGGGGGGTAGATGTCTACACGTGTTTTTGCACCGGGCGGTTATCGCTATGTCCCGGGGGTATCTCAATATTCCGCAGGGGTCGCTGCAGAGCCCGGCTATGAAATTCATCGGGCGGTCTTTCGCCGCCCGGTCGCACTCGACCGCGGGTTTGATCAGATCCAGGCCCATCTGCGCTCGTTGAACCGGCCTGTTGTGGCCTTCTGCGCCTGCGAGCTGCGATCGCCCGCGCCCTTTACCGAGGAGGGCTTTCGGGCATTTAATGAGGTCTATACCGGTCGCCTAAAAGACTGGCAGATTATTCGCGATGGCGTGAATCCAATTGCACGGAGTAATGTCTGTCCGGAGATTGACCCACCGGGACAGCCAAGCCTGCATGCCTTTTCTTACACGATGCCCGCATCGGCATCTGCACCGCCGTCGTTTGTGATTGCGGGCAGCGCCGAGGCCCCGGAGGGCCATGCCACTTACAAAGAAGCCACGGTTGCGCTCGGAGACCTCTCCGAAGCGGGCCTGCGGGCGAAGATGCAGTTTGTCATTGGTGAGATGCGTCGCCGGATGCAGTCGTTGGGATACGACTGGCCTATGGTGACCGCCACCCAGATCTATACCGTGCATGATTTTCACGGACTTCTGGCCGAGCAGTTCTCCCAAACCGATGCCCTGGGCCGTGGCCTTACCTGGCACTTCAACCGCCCCCCAGTGCAGCACCTGGAGTATGAGATGGACTGTCGGTCGGTCTACCACGAGCAGGTTCTGGCTGTCGCCTAGTCATGCGCCGACCCCATATCGCGCTCCTGGGGTACGGCGCCATCGGGCGCGCAATACTGCAGGCTTATCCCCTCGATCCCGCTGCGCCCTGGCTGCAGACGCTGGTGGTGCGGCCGGGACAAGAGGAGGCTGTTCGAAATCAGGTTGACCCCATTATTGCGGTGACGGCCGAGGTTCCTGAGACCACGACACTTCTTTTGGAATGTGCCGGCCATGAGGCTGTGGCCAGCCATGTACTGCCGGCCCTGGCGCGGGGGACGCGGGTCGGCATGGTATCAACGGGTGCCTTGTCCGACCACGTGCTGCTTGCCGAACTCGATTCGGCCGCCCATCGGGGGCAGACCCAGCTGCATCTCTTGTCTGGGGCACTCGGAGGAATTGACGCATTATCGGCCGCACGTGGGGCAGGGCTTGATGTCGTCGTCTACACCGGAAGGAAGCCCCCGAAGGCCTGGATTGGCACGCCGGCCGAGCACGAGCGAGACCTCGGTGCGCTCTCGGCACCCCAGGTAATTTTTGCAGGTTCTGCCCGTGAGGCCTGTCGGCGCTACCCCAAGAATGCCAACGTGGCCGCCACAATCGCCTTGGCAGGGCTTGGGCTCGACCGGACCGAAGTACGGCTGGTGGCGGACCCCACCATTGATCGTAACGGCCATAGTTTTGAGGCCAGGGGGGTCTTTGGGGCAATGCAGGTGCATCTCCAAGTGCAGCCGCTTGTTAGCAATCCGAAGACCTCAGCCCTCACGGTCTGGTCTGCGGTAAGATTTCTTCGTTCTCAGCAGGCGGGAATCATCGTTTAACGTTTATTGCATCGAAGGCGTCTATGCGGGTTGTACAGGTGTCGGGCTGGGAAGATTTTGTAGAAAAGACCGACGCCCTCACGGGCTGGGCGTTTCGCGGAGAAGTCTCGGCCCAGTGGCCACTGATGACCGCCATTGCCCGTCGTCTCGCGGCCTACTGTCCCGACCCTGTGCTCTGGCCACTGCGAGAGTCTCGCGCCCTGCGTGTTTTTCGCCGCAAGGCACACAACTACCTGACCGACAGCAGCGGTCTGTCGGACGATCTGCGGTCCTTAGCCCTCATGCAGCACCATGGGGCGCCCACACGGCTTCTCGACTTCACAAAGTCCCCGTATGTCGCGGCCTTCTTCGCGCTGGAAAACACCCAGGGCGATTCGGCGGTCTATGGACTGAACACCCCACGGTTGTGGTCAGCCGCACCCATGTTCGACAGGAGCCTGACCCGGGAGACCATTGACCCGCGACTCCAGGGCAACTACGAACGCTTCTTCTTAAAAAATACCTACCCTGTGGTCTGGGTAGGTGAGCCTCTGGAGATGGACAGACGTCTCGTCTCCCAGTCGGGGCTCTTTGTGATGCCCGGACAAATCCAGAAGACCTTGGGCGAACTGCTGGAGAGTTATGAGCAGGGCGAAGACATGCTGGTGAAGTATGTACTCCCCTTTAGCCTGCGGTCCCAGGCGATGCAGTCTCTGTATCGCATGAACATTACCTATGCCACGCTCTTTCCTGACCTCGAAGGGCTTGCAAGTTCCAGTGGCTACGAACTCGAGGTGGTCTGGGAGAGCCTTGTGCAGGAATACCTCCTCACCGAGCATGGACAGGATGCGGGTAGTCTACCGCCGCTAGTGCGGAAAGAGCTCTGACTCAATCGCTTCAACCACGCGCGCAAGACCTGCACCGGATTTGAGGTTACACATTACCCAGGGTCGGTTGGGGCGCATTCTCTCGGTATCTTCGGCCATGACCTCAAGCCGCGCACCCACCATCGGGGCAAGGTCTGTCTTATTAATGACCAGCAGATCAGAGCGGGTGATGCCCGGACCGCCTTTGCGTGGAATCTTTTCGCCGCCGGCAACATCAATCACATAGATGGTGAAGTCAGAGAGTTCGGGGCTAAAGGTGGCTGCAAGGTTGTCCCCCCCCGACTCGATAAAGATGAGATCAACCTCGGGAAACTTCTGAATCATTCGGTCAACCGCCTCAAGGTTGATTGAGGCATCTTCACGAATCGCGGTATGGGGGCAGCCTCCGGTCTCTACCCCCAGAATACGCTCGGCTGGCAGCGCCCCCGAGAGGGTCAGCAGTCTCTGGTCTTCTTTGGTGTAGATGTCGTTGGTGATGGCCACGAGATCATGGCGGTCACGCATGGCCTTGCAGAGCATCTCGAGCAGGGTGGTCTTTCCGGACCCAACGGGACCGCCGACACCCACGCGTAGAGGGGGAAAGGGCTTGGTGCGCATGGAGATTTCCTTGGGGGTGAGGTACGTCGATCTGAAAAAGGTAGGGGGGCTAAGAACGAAAGAGCCGAGAGTACTGGGTCTCGTGACGGCTGCTGAGAATCGAGAGCTGTACTGCGGAAGTCTGAATCTCGGGGGGCTTCTGGGCCGCACACCGTTGGGCAATGGTTATGGCCTGCGCAATCCAGACTGCTGATTGGGCAAGCAGCCGCTGGCCGGCAGACTGTCCAAGGGGCACGGTCTTCATCGCCGCAAGCGTCTGGTTATCAGCCCAGGCATAAAAGAATGCGAGCAGACCGTCGTGCGCTGCGACATGGTGTACCGCAGAGGCATAGGCATGTAGGCCAAGAAAGGTCTCTGGCAAGAGGTCTTGCAAAATGGCCTGCTCCGGTGGGGTTCCCCACTGCTGACCGAGGGCCACCTGCTTTAGAGACCAGCCCATCTGCTGGGTCTCTTGACGCAGCTCTGCGGTATCGCGACTCGCCCAATACCACTGGTTCCATTGCCGCGCCACGGCGGTATCCTGCTGGCGTATGGCATCGTATATCAGGAGCCAGAGGGGGCCCTCGCAGACCGCCAGATGCCGGATAAGGCCCTGATGCATCCAATGGCTGACGTCGTCTTCTGATATCACAAGGCCAGCCTCTACAGCTGCCTCAAGGCCGGTGGAGTAACTAAAGCCACCCAGTGGCATGGTGGGGGAGGTAAGGCGAAGCAGAAACTGCAGACCTGGCGTACTGTGCACTGCCGTCTCTGTCACAGCCAAGCTCTAGGGCGTGAGTACTTCTTCTTTGGCCTTCACGGGCTTGACCAGGTCTTCGCGCTTGATACCCAGCCACATGGTGATGGGCGCCATAACGAAAATGGAGCTGTAGATGCCGAAGACGATGCCGATGGTGAGGGCGACCGCGAAATAGTGCAGGGCGGGCCCGCCAAAGATCAGCATCGCCAATACCATGGTCTCGGTGGTGCCATGGGTAATGATGGTGCGGCTCATGGTGCGGGTAATGGCGTTGTCGATGACTTCTTCGACCGAGGCCTTGCGCATCCGCTTGAAGTTCTCGCGGATACGGTCAGCCACCACCACGGACTCATTGACAGAATAGCCAAGTACCGCAAGCGTGGCAGCTAATACCGAGAGGGAAAACTCCCACTGAAACGCCGCGAAAAATCCCAAGATAATGACCACATCGTGTAGGTTGGCGACGATCGCTGCCAGGGCAAACTTCCACTCAAACCGCACCGCCAGATAGATCATGATGCCGGCGATCACAAACAGTAAGGCAATGAGCCCGTCGGTCGCCAGTTCGGAGCCGATCTGTGGCCCCACAAACTCGACGCGCCGCAGCTCTGGGGGGCTTGCAGGGTCGATACCGGCAATGGCCTGAAAGACCTCCTGTGCCTGGTCGTTGCTAGCCTCACCGCGCAGGGGTAGCCGAATAAGCAAGTCGCGGGCACTGCCAAAGTTCTGCACCTGGGCATCGGGATAGCCCAGGCCCTGCACCGTGTCACGCACCTGTTGCAGGGGGGCAGTCTGGCTGTACGACACCTCCATGACCGTCCCGCCAGTGAACTCAATGGAGAAGGCAAGTCCACGCCAGGCGATAAAGACCACGGCAGCCACAAAAAGGAGTCCCGAAATGAGGTTGAGCAGCTTTGCATGCCGCATAAACCGAATCGTTTTTTCAAGCCGAAAGAATTCCATCGTCGCTATCCGATCGCGAGCCGGCCAAGCCGCTTGCGGCTTCCGTACCAGAGGTTGACCAGGCCTCGGCTAAAAAATACGGCCGAAAACATGCTGGTCAGAATGCCCAAGACATGAACAACCGCAAAGCCCCGTACGGGCCCCGACCCGAAGGCGAGCAGGGCAATACCGGCGATAAGGGTCGTGATGTTTGAGTCGAGAATGGTGGCCCAGGCCTTGTCGTAACCCGTTGCAATGGCCACCTGGGGGGTTGCCCCACCACGAATCTCTTCGCGCACCCGCTCGTTGATGAGCACGTTGGCATCAATCGCCATACCGAGGGTGAGTGCGATTGCGGCAATACCCGGCAGTGTAAGGGTTGCCTGAAGAATAGAGAGCAGCGCAAAGAGCAGCAGCAGGTTCAGGCAGAGGGCGAGTACGGAGATGACCCCAAAGAGGGTGTAGTAGGCCGCCATGAATACGGCGATTGCGACAAAGCCCCAGGTGGTGGCACTAAATCCTTGTGCGATATTGTCCGCGCCCAGGCTTGGGCCAATAAGACGCTCCTCGATAATCTCCATGGGCGCAGCAAGTGAGCCCGCACGCAGGAGTAAGGCCGTATCGGCGGCCTCAACGGTTGTCATTCTTCCCGAGATCTGAACACGTCCTCCGGGGATCTCGCTGCGAATGACCGGCGCAGTAATGACCTCGCCCTGGCCCTTCTCAATGAGCAGAATGGCCATACGCTTGCCGATGCTCTCGCGGGTCACATCCCGAAAGATTCTCGCCCCCTTGGCATCGAGGGTGAGGTGGACTGCCGGCTCCAGTGGATTCTGAGAGTCAAAGCCCGCCTGGGCATCGGTGAGGTTCGCGCCCGTGAGCACGACCTCTTTACGCAGGAGAAGCGGGGCACCGCCGCGCTCTGTATAGACTTCAAGTCCGGCAGGCACGCGCCCCTCCGCCAGGGCTTGGGCTGCCTCCACCCCGTCTTCGACCATACGAATTTCCAGGGTGGCCGTTCGGCCCAGAATATCTTTGGCCTTGGCGGTGTCTTGCACACCGGGCAGCTGTACCACGATGCGATCGGCGCCCTGCTGCTGCACGATGGGCTCGGCTACGCCGAGCTCATTAATGCGATTGCTCAGAGTCGTGATGTTCTGCTTCAGGGCGAATTCTTGGATTCGGGTTGCGGTGGCGGGTTTGAATCGCCCGACGAGGCCCACGGCTTCACCAAGCGCGACATCCTGCCAGTCGAGTTCGACGAGCTGTTCCACCAGAATGGGACGGGCAAGCGCCCGCTGGTCTTCCGATCCAAACCGAATCTCAATACTGTCACGCCCCCGCGAGATGCCCGAGTGGCGCACACGCTTTTCGCGCAGCAGGGTTCGTGCATCGCCCTGCAGGGCGTCTAACCGCTTGGAGAGGGCCGCAGCCATGTCGACTTGCAGCATAAAGTGCACGCCGCCGCGCAGATCGAGCCCGAGATACATCGGCAGCGCGTTTATTTGGGTAAGCCACGCGGGCGTTGCCGATACGAGATTTAGGGCCACCACGTAGTCGGGCCGCTCTCGGTTGAGTGAGGACTCAATGACCTCACGCGCCTTGAGCTGCAAATCGGTATTGGCAAACTTGGCCCGCACAGTGTTACCCGTGGGGGCGGACTCAAAGGCAATGCCCTCATGCGTGACGGCCGCTTCGGAGAGGGCCTGCTCTATGCGTTGAACGACCGCGGGCTCCACCTTGAGTGTGGCCTTGGCGGTAGAGACTTGGACGGCCGGCTGTTCCCCGAAAAAGTTGGGAAGGGTATAGAGCAGGCCAAAGCCCAAGGCCAGCGCCATGAGCACCAGCCGCCACCAGGCGACGCGGTTCATCGAGAGGGCGGGCTAGGTGATGGTTTTAATGGTGCCCTTGGGCAGGAGCGTCTGAACCGCCTGCCGCTGCATCACAATCTGAACCGGCTTGTCGCCCTGCCCCACCTCGACCGTAATGTACGACTCATCGACATCGGTGACCTTGCCCACCATGCCTGCCGCCGTCACGATCTCATCGCCCTTTTGCAGGCCTTCCACGAGCTGCTTGTGTTCCTTGGCGCGCTTCATCTGTGGCCTGATCATCAATAAATAAAGCACCACAAACATCAATATGAGTGGCAGAAAACCGATCAGGGAATCTTGGCCACTGGCAGCAGCCTGGGCGTAGGCGGGGGAAATCAACACGAAAGCGCTCCTTGGGAGGGGACGGGTAAGCCGGTAAGTATAAGGTAGGCTAACGCCCATGACAGGATTTGAACTTCTTGCCCAAGAGGGCTTAGCGCGGCGCGGACGGCTCTGGCTGAATCACGGCCCTGTGGATACGCCGATTTTTATGCCGGTCGGCACCTATGGTGCGGTCAAAGGGGTTCCCCCCGAGATGCTCGCGCGCATTGGCGCACGCATTGTATTGGGAAACACCTTCCACCTCTGGCTGCGGCCTGGTCTGGAGGTCATTTCCCGGCACGGCGGTTTACACCGCTTTGTGAACTGGCATGGGCCCATGCTGACCGACTCTGGGGGTTTCCAGGTCTGGTCATTGGGTGATCTGAGAAAGATCTCCGAGGAAGGGGTTGCGTTTCAGTCGCCCGTCAATGGCGATCGTCTGTTTCTCTCACCGGAAGTCTCGATGCAGATTCAGCGGGTACTGAATTCAGACATTGCGATGGTCTTTGATGAATGCACCCCTTA
Source organism: Pseudomonadota bacterium (assembly GCA_041175005.1). Lineage (GTDB taxonomy): Bacteria > Pseudomonadota > Gammaproteobacteria > Burkholderiales > Burkholderiaceae_A > Hahnella. The sequence goes on along the minus strand of JBEDFV010000135.1, from coordinate 3,396 downwards.
CCCCTCCACGCGGGAGGCCGCGGCTGCGAGTATGGAGCTCTCCCTGCGCTGGGCGGCCCGCAGTCGTCTGGCCTTTGATCGGCAGGATGGCGAGCAGTCGCATCTCTTTCCAGCACGGGGGGCAGGCACGGGCCCCAATGCCCTCTTTGGCATCGTACAGGGGGGCATGTTTGAAGACCTGCGGGATGCGTCGCTGGAAAGGCTTGTGGAGATTGGCTTTGAAGGCTATGCGATTGGGGGCCTCTCGGTGGGGGAGCCCAAAGAAGACATGTTGCGGGTACTTGCCCACCTGACGCCCAAAATGCCGCAGGCCAAGCCCCGTTACCTCATGGGGGTAGGAACGCCTGAGGATCTGGTGGCGGGGGTCTCCGAAGGGGTCGACCTCTTTGACTGCGTGATGCCGAGTCGCAATGGACGTAACGGCTGGCTCTTCACCCGATTCGGGGATCTGAAGATTCGCAATGCTCGGTATAAGGAGGATCTCCGACCGATTGACCCGAGTTGTACCTGTCCGGTCTGCAGTCCCTCAACCCACGGGGATGATCGACCGGCCTTCACCCGTAGCTATCTGCATCACCTGCAGCGTATCGATGAAATGCTGGGGGCCGCCTTGGCAAGCCTTCACAACCTGGCGTTTTATCTGCACATCATGGCGGAGATGCGTGAGGCGATTAGCCAGGGCCGTTTCGCGGACTGGCGCACCGCGTTTGCCCGCGATCGGGCTCGGGGGATCGACTAGCCATTTGGCGCGCGGCCAAGGCCTCTGCAAGCCGTTGGGCGGTGCGCCCCGCTCCCAACATCACGGGCGAGATGAGGCGTGTCTTCGGCCTTGAGCATCCACGCGCAGCGAAGGCAGTCTTCGTGGCGATCCAGTGCGCCTGCAGAAGGCTCACCCAGCGCAGCATGAGTCCGATGGCAAGCCGGATTTTTTCCGTGGGGAGCCCCAGACGCCGAAGTGGCGCCAATATGGGAGAAAGCGCCTGGAGTAGATCCTGAGTGGGTGTTGAGAGTGTGACCAGGTCAGCGAGCAATACCAGTGTGAGTAGGCGCCCGACCGTTACGGTGGCCGCCTCAAGCCCTGCGAATAATCCGCGGTCTATTCCTAGGCTGATCACAATGGATATCCACTGCAGGCTCGCAAGGACGAGGATCATGGGCCCCAGTGTCTTGCCTAGGTGGGTAAGTCGCCGCAGGCCAGGGCGTCCCAGGCTCAGATAGGCGGCCAGCGCACTGCAGGCACTGGCCGCCAGAAGCCCTGGATGATGCATTGGGAGTAGCAAAACCGATGCGATGACAAGCGCCATGAGTTTTGTCGCGGCGGGAAGTCGGTGCAGCCAGGTGGGGTGGCTCACATAGAGGCTCAGCATAGGCGTGCCACAATCTAGGCCCTTTGCCTAGCCTTGTCCAGACGACCGTGCCCTCTTATCGCCTGTCGGATTTCGATTTCGATCTCCCTGATGCACTGATTGCCCAGAAGCCCGCCGCGACGCGCACGGCCAGTCGTCTGCTGCATGTGCCCCCGGGCGGCCCCCTTGTTGATCGACAGTTCACCGACCTGTTGGCCCTTCTACAGCCGGAGGACCTCCTCGTCTTTAACAACTCCAAGGTGATTCCCGCTCGGCTGCACGCCCGAAAGCCCACTGGTGGTCAGGTGGAACTCTTGATCGAGCGGATTACGGGGATCGATTCGGCCACCGCCTTATTGCGCGCGAGTAAAAAGCCTGCTGCCGGTACGCGCCTCATTCTAGAGGTCCCAGACGGTGCAGCGATTCCTGCGACGCGTCCTGCATCTGGTCCAGGGGCCTTACCCCATCTCCACGATGCGGTGGTGGTGCTTGGCCGTGATCCTGCCGCCGACGACCGGTTTGTTCTGCAGTTTTCTGGCCCGGTACTAGACCATCTGGAGGTCTTCGGGCAGCTGCCACTGCCGCCCTACATCGGGCATGCTCCGAGCGCGGAAGATCTCGACCGCTATCAGACAGTCTATGCGCAACACGCCGGCTCCGTGGCCGCACCGACGGCCGGGCTGCACTTCGATCATGCGTTTCTTCGGGCGTTGTCTGAAAAGGGCATAGCACGCGCCGACCTCACGCTTCATGTAGGCAGTGGCACCTTTGCACCGGTGCGGCATGAAGACCTGTCTGCCCATCGGATGCATGCGGAGTGGTGCAGTCTGTCACCGCAGACCGCAGAGGCACTGCTGCGCACGCGGGCACGCGGGGGGCGGGTGGTCGCGGTGGGCACCACGAGCCTGCGCACACTAGAGTCGGCCGCTGCACGGGCAGAGCAGGGCTTACCGCTTCATGGTCACTGGGAGACGAGTCTCTTTATTACCCCGGGCTACCGGTTTCGTATGGTCGATGCCCTACTCACCAACTTTCATCTGCCCAAATCCACACTGCTTATGCTCGTGAGTGCATTTGCCGGCTACGAGACAATCCGTCATGCGTATCGCCATGCGATCGATAAACGGTACCGGTTTTTTAGCTATGGGGATGCGATGTTTCTGTCTGGGCGAAGCACATAGGACTTAGGCGTACTTGGCTTTGTATTGGGCAATCACCGATCTCGGTGGGCCCTGGGCAACGACCGTCCCGTTCTCAAGCCAGAGGACCTCATCAAAGTCCTCAAGTAGCTCCAGACTATGGCTGGCCATTAAGAGGGGCTGTGGCAGGGCCATGAGCCAAGACATGATCTGACGGGTTGTGGCCCGATCAAGGCTGGCACAGGGTTCGTCTAGGAGAAGAAAGTCCGGCTGATCGGCAAGCACCGAGAGGATACAGACCCGCTGCTTTTGTCCGTCTGAGAGCTCATGGGTTGCAAGCCCAAGAAGGTCTTCAGCACCATGCGTGCGGGCAAGGTCACGGGCCTCGGACTGTGCCTGCGCGAGCGAGAGTCCCTGTTCGGTGCGTCCGAAGCAGAGTTCCTCCAGAACCGTGGGGAAGAGAATCTGGTGCTCGGGGTTCTGAAAGACCAGCCCAAAGCGCGTTGCGGCGCGTGTTTCTCCCTGCACGTCGCGCCATGCGATCTGGCATCCAGGTTCTGGCTGCACAAGGCCCTGGAGGAGTCGCAGCAGAGAACTTTTTCCTGAGCCGTTTGGCCCGATCAGACCGGTTCGTGGTCCTTCGATAGACACAGAAAAATTCTGAAAGACGGTCCGGTCACCGCGCCAGAGCGTGAGGCCTTGGAGTGCAAGCATGGGCGTTATACTAGCGGGCATCGTTACATGCCGCTCAGTACTGCCGGAGTGGTGGAATTGGTAGACGCACCGGACTCAAAATCCGGCGCCCGCGAGGGTGTGCGGGTTCGAGTCCCGCCTCCGGCACCATTGGCCCGTCTGTCTTCGCAATCAGTGCGAAAATGATGGGCATGTCCTTCGTTCACCTGCGCCTGCAC
>JBEDFV010000134.1:0-8215 GCA_041175005.1 Pseudomonadota bacterium | reverse complement strand
CTTCTGGGCTAGGCGCGTGGCGAGCGACGCGCGGGTGGTTGGCAGGTGATGCCGGGCGAGGCGGAGGTAGGGGGGCACGGCGGAGGCCAAGACGGCGCCTAAGGGCCGTCGGTAGTAGCTCGCGGTAAATCGATAGAAGGCAAGGGTTGCGGGGGAGACGAGGGGCAGCGTGGAGAGCAGGCTTTGGACAGGCCGAAGCCGATCGACTGCCACCTCCCCCGGGTCCTGGGTGTGAATGGCCGTGACGAGGCCGAGCAGCGTGCGTCGCCCCAGGGGTGCCAGCACCCAGGATCCGACGATGGGCAGTGTCGTGTTCTCTGGTGCGTGCGGCAGGAAATAATGTAGGGGCCTGAGTCCCGGGGTGGCCAGCACAACCTCAAGCCAGCAGGATGTGGATAAGTCTGTGGGAAAGTCGGCAGGCATACGATCGGGTGGCGGGTGCATGGGCCGGGATAGGGTGCCGATCAGACAGTGGAGCGAACTGAGAGTCTCAATATTTCAGGGGCTTAACGAGGTTTCTCGACACGAAAAACGAAGAATATTCTCTAACCGCCGATTGGCCTGCGTGTGCATAACCCAGTGCGCGTACACCAGGTACGTCTTTGCCAGACGCTGTGGGGGTGGGCGCCTGATGTAGCGTAAGCGCTTACTGAGTTTTACTGCATGCGGCCACCGCCTCGACCAGGGCATGCACATGATCGACGGGCGTGAACTGGGAAATGCCGTGTCCGAGATTAAACACGTGGCCGACGCCCTCGGTGCGAACGCCAAAGCTGCGGATCACTTCCGCGACCTGCGCCTGGATGTGTGCTGGGCTTCCAAGCAAGGCGGCCGGGTCAAGGTTGCCTTGCAGGGCACACTGATGGCCTACCCGTGCGCGGGCCTCTCCAAGGTCGGTCGTCCAGTCTAAACCGAGAGCCGCGCAGCCTGTTGCGGCGGTCTTCTCAAGCCAGAGACCCCCACCTTTGACAAAGACAATGGTCGGTAAATCGGGATGCGACTGGGCGAGCCCATCGATGATTTTTTTGATGTAGGCCTGCGAAAACGTCTCAAAGGCCTTATGGGCGAGGAGTCCGCCCCAGCTGTCAAAGACCATCATGGCCTGCGCACCCTGATTGGCCTGCATGCGGCAGTAGGCAAGCACCAGGGTGCTCACGCGGTCAAGGAGCCTGTGCATTAAATCGGGCCGGCTATAGAGCCACTTGCGCACGCCAAAGAAATCGTCGCCGCTGCTTCCGCCTGCCACCATATAACAGGCCAAGGTCCAGGGGCTTCCCGTAAACCCAATAAGAGGAACCCTACCGTCTAGCTCCCGGCGAATGAGCCGCACGGCGTCGCCCACATAGCCTAAGGAGGCCTCTACCTCTACCGGGGGGAGGGCATCGATATCCGCTTCGGATTCGATACGACGGTGAAAACGTGGGCCCTCCCCTTCGACAAAATGTAGCCCAAGACCCAAGGCATCGGGCACGGTAAGAATGTCAGAGAAAAGGATGGCGGCATCAAACCCATAGCGATCAATCGGCTGCAGGGTGACCTCGCAGGCAAGCTCAGGCGTTTTACAGAGCGCCAGAAAATTGCCCGCCCGCTTGCGGGTTGCGTTGTACTCAGGAAGATAACGACCGGCCTGCCGCATGAGCCAGACCGGGGTACGTTCGACAGGCTTTCTCTGAAGCGCCCTTAAAAAGAGGTCGTTATGCAATGCAGGCTACCGCTTACCGCGAAACTTTCGAATCGCGGCCAGCTGTGCCATGGCCTCCAGGAGCTCCGACTGGGCGCGTGCGTAATCGACGTCGGTGGCATTCTGATGCAGGAGGTCTTCGGCCCGTTTGCGGGCCTCCTCGGCACGGGCCTCGTCAAGGTCTGCGCCACGGATCGCCGTATCCGCAAGCACAGTAACCGCACGCGGCTGCACCTCAAGAATTCCCCCGGCCACAAAAATCAGTTCTTCTGCTCCTGCTTCGGTCTTGATGCGCACGGTGCCCGGACGAATCTTGGAAATGAGCGGGGTGTGGCCAGGCAGAATGCCGAGCTCCCCCTGCTCGCCCGGTAACACCACAAACTCGGCAATACCAGAGAACACGTTTTCCTGCGCGCTCACCACATCGACTTGGATAGTCTTGGCCATAGAAAGCCCTTAAGTTAGACGACGGTTTACTGGAGGGACTTGGCCTTCTCGAAGGCCTCCTCGATACCGCCAACCATGTAGAAGGCCTGCTCGGGCAGTGCGTCGCACTCTCCGTCAACGATCATCTTAAAGCCGCGGATGGTGTCGGCCAGGGTCACGTACTTTCCTGGAGAACCGGTAAAGACCTCGGCCACGTGGAAGGGCTGGGACAAGAAGCGCTGAATTTTACGCGCACGGGCCACGATCATCTTGTCTTCGGGAGACAGTTCGTCCATACCAAGAATGGCAATAATGTCGCGAAGCTCTTTATAACGCTGGAGCGTTGCCTGAACCCGACGGGTCACGCCGTAATGCTCCTCACCAATGACGTTGGGGTCCACCTGACGGGAGGTCGAATCGAGCGGGTCCACCGCGGGATAAATACCCAGAGAGGCAATGTCACGCGAGAGAACCACCGTTGCGTCGAGGTGGGCAAAGGTGGTGGCAGGAGAGGGATCGGTCAGGTCGTCGGCCGGCACATAGACCGCCTGAATAGAGGTAATGGAGCCGACCTTGGTGGAAACGATCCGCTCTTGTAGGCGGCCCATTTCTTCGGCCAGGGTGGGCTGGTATCCCACCGCAGAAGGCATCCGGCCAAGCAGTGCAGACACTTCAGTACCAGCCAGGGTGTAGCGGTAGATGTTGTCGATGAAAAGCAGAATGTCTCGGCCCTCGTCGCGGAAGGCCTCGGCCATGGTGAGGCCGGTCAGTGCGACGCGCAGACGGTTACCGGGGGGCTCATTCATCTGACCAAAGACCATGGCCACTTTATCGAGCACGTTGGAGTCTTTCATCTCGTGGTAGAAGTCGTTGCCCTCGCGGGTGCGCTCTCCTACCCCAGCAAACACCGAGAGTCCGGAGTGCTGCTTGGCGATGTTGTTAATGAGTTCCATCATGTTGACGGTCTTGCCCACTCCGGCGCCGCCGAATAGGCCAATTTTTCCGCCCTTGGCAAACGGGCAGATCAGGTCAATCACCTTAATGCCGGTCTCAAGGAGTTCGACCGAGGGCGATAGCTCTGAGAACATGGGGGCTGGCTGGTGAATGGCACGGCGGGCCTCGGTGGGAATGGGGCCTGCCTCATCGATGGGACGGCCCAAGACATCCATAATGCGGCCAAGCGTTTCGTGGCCGACAGGCACCGAGATAGCTTTGCCGGTGCCGTTGACAGCCATACCGCGGCGCAGGCCGTCGGAGGAGCCCATGGCGATGGTACGTACAACGCCATCGCCAAGCTGCTGCTGCACTTCAAAGGTGAGTCCTTTTTCGACAAGCGGATGCTCGGCACTGGCATCTAACACGAGAGCGTCATAGACCTTGGGCATGGCCTCGGTCGGGAACTGGACGTCCACCACCGCACCGATACACTGAATAATCTTTCCTTGTGTTGCGCTCATTTTCTGGGTCCTTGCTGATGTCTTTGGGTTTACTGGATGTGGGGGGAGCGTAGGGGCGTAGGTTAGACCGCTGCGGCCCCCCCAACGATTTCTGAGAGTTCCTTGGTAATGCTTGCCTGCCGAGCCTTGTTGTAGGTGAGCTGCAACTCATCGATGAGCTTCTTCGCATTGTCACTGGCCGACTTCATCGCCACCATGCGGGCGCTCTGCTCACACGCCATGTTTTCTGCAACCGCCTGATAGATGAGGGACTCGACATACCGCGTCAGTAGGTCTGAGAGCACCTGCTCTGCACCCGGCTCATAGACATAGTCCCAGTCATGATTGGGGTCGGTGCGCTCCGGTCGATCGTCATCGAGCGGTAACAGCCGGCGCACCTGTGCCTCCTGCTTCATCGTGTTTACAAACTGACTCGAGGCCAGGTAGACCGCATCGAGTTCCCCGGAGGTAAAGGCATCGAGCTGCACCTTCATGGGACCGATGAGTTGCTCAAGGTGCGGCGTGTCTCCCAGATGGGTGACATGCGAAATGACCTTAGCACCGAGACGGCTAAAGAAGCCAAACCCCTTGTTACCAATAGCCGTGACACGAACGCTGATGCCCTGGCTCTCCCACTCTTTCAGACGGCCGAGCAACATTCTGAGCAGGTTGGTGTTTAACCCCCCACAGAGGCCCTTGTCGGTGGTGACCACAATAAGACCCACGGTCTTGGTCTCTTGTTTATGGGTGGCCATGAAGGGGTGCACGAATTCAGGCGTGGCATGGCTCAGATTGGCGCAGATCGCGCGAATCTTCTCCGAGTACGGCCGCCCAGACCGCATACGTTCTTGGGCCTTACGCATCTTTGAGGCGGCCACCATCTCCATCGCCTTGGTGATCTTGCGCGTGTTTTGAACGCTCTTGATCTTCCCGCGGATTTCCTTAGAGCCTGGCATGAAGAGTCCTTCGTTTAAGTCTTAAGTGTGGAAGCGCGCGACGCTGTGGGTCGGGCCTTAATAGGCTGCCGTTTTTTTGTAATCGGCGATCGCCCCACGCAGACTCGCTTCGGTCTCCTTGGTGAGGTCTGCCCCGGTATTCATCGCCTCCACGAGTTGTGGGTGCTTCGTGCGGAGGTGGTCGCGCAGCCCACGTTCAAAGGCACCTACCTTGGTAACTGGGACATCGTCCATAAAGTCGTTATTCACGGTGAAGAGCACCGCAGCCATTTCCCAGACCTGCATGGGCTGGTACTGCGGCTGTTTCATGAGTTCGGTCACCAGACGGCCGCGGTCGAGCTGCTTGCGGGTGGCATCGTCGAGGTCTGAAGCAAACTGTGCGAAGGCCGCCAATTCGCGATATTGGGCAAGGGCCAGACGCACACCTGCGCCCGTATCTTTGCGCTTCATGATCTTGGTCTGTGCCGCACCACCGACCCGGGAGACCGAAATACCCGCATTAATGGCGGGCCGAATACCTGCGTTAAAGAGATCTGTCTCAAGGAAGATCTGGCCGTCGGTAATCGAGATCACATTGGTCGGCACGAAGGCGGAGACGTCACCGGCCTGGGTCTCAATAACCGGCAGCGCAGTGAGCGACCCGGTCTTGCCTTTGACCGCTCCGTTGGTGAACTTCTCAACATACTCTTCATTCACACGTGCGGCGCGCTCAAGCAGCCGTGAGTGGAGATAGAAAACGTCGCCTGGGAAGGCCTCGCGTCCCGGGGGACGACGCAGCAGGAGTGAAATTTGACGATAGGCAACGGCCTGCTTTGAGAGGTCGTCGTAGACGATCAGAGAGTCTTGGCCGCGGTCACGGAAATACTCACCCATGGTGCAGCCCGAGTATGCGGCGATGTACTGCATGGCGGCCGACTCGGCGGCCGATGCTGCCACAACGATGGTATAGGCCATCGCCCCAGTCTCTTCAAGCTTGCGTACCACGTTGACAATCGTGGAGGCTTTCTGACCGATCGCGACATAGACGCAGATCATGTCCTTGCCCTTCTGATTGATGATGGTGTCTACCGCCACTGCCGTCTTTCCGGTCTGGCGGTCACCAATGATCAGCTCTCGCTGACCACGGCCAACGGGCACCATGGAGTCGATGGCCTTTAGGCCCGACTGCACCGGCTGCGAGACCGACTTACGATAAATAACGCCCGGCGCGACCTTCTCGATCACATCGGTCATTTTGTTGCCGATGGGGCCCTTGCCGTCGATCGGGTGCCCAAGGGCATTGACCACGCGGCCGATAAGCTCTGGGCCAACCGGCACATCGAGAATGCGGCCAGTGGCCTTCACCACATCGCCTTCAGTAATGGAGGTGTATTCGCCAAGAACCACGGCACCAACCGAGTCCCGCTCCAGGTTTAGCGCCAGCCCAAGAATGTTGTTGGGGAACTCGAGCATCTCCCCCTGCATGACATCGGACAGGCCATGAATACGGCAGATACCGTCGGTCACCGTAACGACAGTGCCCTGATTTCGGGTGTCTGCAACAAGATTGAGCCCCTGAATCTTGCTCTTAAGAAGTTCACTAATTTCGGAAGGGTTGAGTTGCATGGATTACTCCTAGTTCATCAGGGCAGTAGACATCTTGGCGAGCTTTCCGCTCACAGATGCATCAATGACTTCATCACCCACCACGATACGAACCCCACCGATGAGGGAGGGGTCAACCGTGCTGGTCGCGGTAATTTTTCGTCCGTACTTCTGGTGCAGGGTCTGCACGATGGAATCGAGTTGCGCGCCCGAGAGTGCAAAGGCAGAGTGCACCTCCACCGCGAGTTCTGCATTGGCCTCGTGGTAGAGATGGGCAAACTGCCGGGAGACTTCGGGCATCGCCGAGAGCCGATGATTCTCAGCCATGACCCGCAGCAACGACTGCTGCGAAGCAGAGAGATCGTTGACCGCCGTGGTAAAGAGCGCGAGTAAATCGTTGACGGACACACGGGGATTGTCGTAGAGGGGGCCCAATGTGTCGCTCTGGGCCACCGCCGAGAGCTTATCGAGGGCCGCAATCCACTGGCCATAGGCTGCCGGATTGGCGGCCTGCTCAGAACGGGCTACGCCAAAGGCCGCCTCCGCATAAGGCCGCGCAATAGTGAGCAATTCGGCCATAGATTAGAGCTCGTTCTTAAGGTTCTGCAGCAGCGCGTCGTGGGCCTTCGCATCAATTTCTTTGCGAAGAATCTGCTCGGCACCCTTAACGGCCAGGGCCGCGACCTCAGCCCGCAGGCCGTCCCGAGCCGCCTGCATAGCCGCCGTCGCCTCTTGCTCAGCATTGGTTCGCGCCTGCGCTACGATCTTTGCGGCCTCTGCTCGGGCCTGCTCGATGAGGAGCGCTGCCTGTTTCTCGGCCGCCGCGCGTACCTCGCCAGCCGTATCACGGGCCTTGCCCATCTCTTCGGCGGCGCGCCGCTCCGCCGCGACCAAATCGGCCTTGGCCTTATCGGCAGCAGCCAGGCCATCAGAGATTTTGTCGGCACGCTCATCGAGGGCCTTCATGATCGGAGGCCAGACAAATTTCATGGTGAACCAGCCGAGAATAAAAAATACGACCAGTTGCGCAATTAGCGTTGCGTTGATATTCACAGCGCGTTCCTTATGGTGACTCGGTGACTATGTATTGACAGTCGATTAAGCCAACGCGACATCGCGCAGGCCTAATCGCAGGAAGGCCAATAAGGCTACCTAGCCGGCAAACGGATTTGCAAAGGCGAACATCATCGCAATACCCACACCAATCAGGAAGGCCGCATCGATCAGACCGGCCAAGAGGAACATCTTGGTCTGCAGGTCATTCATGAGCTCGGGCTGGCGTGCCGAGGCTTCAATGAATTTTCCACCCATGATGCCAATACCAATACAGGCGCCGATGGCTCCCATTCCGATGATCAGACCACAGGCTAAGGCTACAAATGCGACGTTCGTCATGACAACTCCTCTGGGGGTAAAAAGATTGAACTCAACAAAAAAACCGGCAAAACAGCAAAGTACGAATTAATGATGGTCGTGGGCCTGACCCACATAGACCAGGGTCAACATCATGAAAATAAAGGCCTGCAGGGTAATGATAAGAATGTGAAAGAGCGCCCAGGCCGTGCCAGCAAGCACATGGCCGATAAAACCCAATACCGTGGCTGTTCCACCAAGCAGTGCAATCAGCACGAAGAGCAGTTCGCCGGCAAACATGTTGCCAAACAGCCGCAGACCGTGGGAGACCGTCTTGGCCAAGAACTCGATCATCTGCATCAGGAAGTTAATCGGCCAGAGGAGAAAATGGCTGCCAAATGGGGCTGAGAAGAGCTCATGGATCCAGCCGCCGAGGCCCTTAATCTTAATGTTGTAGTAGAGGCACATGAGCAAGACGCCAATTGCCATACCCAGTGGGACATTGACATCGGCCGTGGGCACCACCCGCATATAGGCCTCGTGGGGCGTGGAGACATAGCCCAGCGCCACCGCAGCATGTCCAAATAGGCTGGGAATGAGGTCGACCGGGATGAGGTCCATGAAGTTGAGCAGGAAGATCCAGATAAACACCGTGAGGGCGAGGGGAGCCACAAATTTGCGTGACTCTGCGCTTGCAATTACGCCCTTGGCTTGGTCAGCAACCATTTCCACCAGAATTTCTACCGCCGCCTGAAACCGGCCGGGGCGCCCCGAGGTGG
>JBEDFV010000133.1:0-2924 GCA_041175005.1 Pseudomonadota bacterium | reverse complement strand
GCATAAACCGCCTGGTTCGCTGGCGTGGGTACCTTAAGGGCTTCTCCCCGCTGCACGATAAAGCCGTTGAGATGCTCAATCTCCGTGGGCTTTCCCCGGGCAATGTCTTGGGCGGTCGATGACCGCTGGCCGGCCATGGTCTGGCCAATCTTCTCGGTGGCCTGGCGCGCCGACGCCAGGCTAAGGCCAATACCATCGGCCTGCGATACGGCCACCACCTCACAGACCAGGGCATCCAGAAGGCTGCGCATCTCGGGCACCGCCACAATCTGTCCGTAGGGAAGTTGCGACAAGGCCGACACAGCGTTGTAGGCACAGTTAACCACGAGCTTGCCCCAGAGCTCTCTCATGACCGTCGGCGAAATCGTGACCTCCACACCGGCCGCCGCAAACAGCGCCTGCACGGAACTCAGCCGCGCATGGATATCGGCATGGTTGGTCGTCGCGGCACCGAAGGGGCCGATCTGTAACTCACTACGGCCATGGTGTACGACATGCCCAGGGCCCTGAAGCACGGCTGCCACATAGACGGCCGTGGGCACTACGAGGCAGCCGGCACGGCCATGGGCCGCAAGAACACGGGCGAGACGCTCGGGATTGTCCACCCCGTTTTGCATACTCAAAATCACCGCGTCGGGACGCAGATACGGCGCCATCTGCGCGGCGATAATCTCCGTGTCGTACGACTTCACACTCAGCAGAATGCAGCCCGCGCCCGCGACGGCAGACAGCTCTGTTGTCGCCTTGAGACGGATCTGATGCTGCGCGCCATCGGCCATTGAGAGGCGCAGGCCTTCTGTGGCAACCGCCTTGGCATGTGCGGCACGGCCAATTAGCGTAACCGCATGCCCTGCCCGCGCCACAAGCCCGCCAAAAAAACTCCCTACGGCCCCTGCACCCACAACGGCTATGGGCAGAGGAAACGACGGGTCCTGCTCTGGAGGAGAATTTTTCATCGCTACAATTAAAACATCTTCTCGGGTTTTCGCTACAGTGAGATATGGTCGCGCCACTTCCGCCCCCACTGCCCTCTTTAGAGTATGCGAGCCCGGAGCAGAGCCCGGCATGGCAGCAACTTGCGGCGCTCTCTGCCGCGCCCCTGCCAAGCCTTCGGGACCTCGCCGCATCCCAAGACACAGACTGGCCAGACAGGGCCAACGCCCTGCAGTTTTCGGCCGCCGGTCTTCGTCTCGATGCGCGCCATCAGGCTATCGGACAGACCACCTGGCAGGGCCTGATTGCACTGGCTAAGCAGCAGAAGATTGCCCAATGGGCCACTGCCCAGCGTCAGGGTCTCTGGGTCAACACTACCGAAAGGCGGCCCGCCCTGCATGCACTGCTGCGTGCTGACCCCGCAGACCGGCCACCCGACATGGGGCAATGGCTCCCCAATGCGCACGAGGTGCAGGCCGTTTTTCATGAACGCACGCGTATGCTGGCCACAGCGCAGGCGCTGCACGAGGGTCGTTGGCGCGGATTCTCTGGTGAGACCATTACCGATGTGGTCAATATTGGCATTGGAGGCTCAGACCTCGGCCCGCGTATGGCCAGCCAGGCCCTCTCGCTAGAAGGCCTGCGGGCCTCCCCACAGACGGCCACGGCCCAGAAGACCCGCGTGCACTTTCTGTCAAATCCAGACCCCTGGAGTGTCTACACCTGCCTCGCCTCTGTACATGCAGCAACAACGGTTTTTGTGGTCCAAAGCAAGTCATTCACCACCCCGGAGACCCAGCGCATCGCCCAGACCGTACAGGGCTGGATGGCCGCAGCAGGCTGCCCCAGCCACCGCAGGATGGACCAGTGGATTGCGGTCACAGCCCGCCCCGATCTTGCAGAGGCCGCGGGGTATCGCAATGAAAATATCTTCCAGATCTGGCCCTGGGTGGGGGGGCGCACCTCTGTCTGGTCATCAATCGGGCTGCCGCTGGCCGTTGCGATCGGCGCCCAAGGCTTTACCGACTTTCTCGCCGGTGCACGGGCCATGGACACCCACTTCTGGACCGCGCCCATAGAAAAAAATATGCCGATGGCCCTTGCCCTTCTCGGGCTCTGGAACCAGAATTTTCTGCACTGCCCAAGCCAGGCCATCGCCGTTTATTCCAGCCCCTTGGCAGGGTTCGTGCCGTATCTGCAGCAACTCGAGATGGAATCCAACGGCAAACGGGTTCATCTCTCCGGACAGCCTGCCCAGATTCCCACAGGACCAATCGTCTGGGGAGGCCTGGGTATCGACGGACAACACGCCTACTTTCAGCTGCTGCATCAGGGCAGACATCGCGTGGCCGTGGATTTCATCGCTGTAGAAAACGACGATTGCCCGCTGCCTGAGGCCAGAAGCCATCAGGCGATGGTCCTAGACAACCTACGTGCCCAGGCGCAGGCACTGGCCTTCGGTCGCACCACAGAGGAGACCAGCGCAGCACTCACCCAAGAGGGGCTCACCCCCGCAGACAACCAGAGACTCACCCCGCACCGCAGTTTTCCGGGTAATACGCCCAATAGCACCGTCTGGCTTACGCGTCGGGACCCCGCGCATCTCGGTGCGCTTTTGGCCCTCTACGAACACAAGGTCTTCTGCCAGGCCATGCTCTTACAGATCCAGCCCTTCGATCAGTGGGGTGTCGAACTCGGCAAATCACTCCTTTCTTCATGACCCAACAGAGCCAAGAGACGGAGATCTGCATCGCGGGGCCCTTTACCCTCGCACTGCTGCGCGCCTCGCCGTGGCTCACAGGCCGGGCCCCGAAGCGACAGCAGTTGCAGTCGGTGTACTTGGACACGCCAAAGGCCACCCTTGCACGGTCGTCTGCGGGCCTGCGACTCCGACGCGAAGCAGGCCGGTGGATCCAGACCCTTAAAGTAGAGCAGGGCCCGGAGAGCCGCACCGAGTTCAACCATGTACTCTCGCAGCGAACGGCCGCGCC
>JBEDFV010000132.1:0-3438 GCA_041175005.1 Pseudomonadota bacterium | reverse complement strand
CAAAGGCGTTGAGGTCTGGCGATTCATAGATGGCCACCTCAGGCATACCAATACCCGCCTTCTGGGCCTGCCGCTCAACGGTACGCACCAGCCACTGCTCAAGCTCAGTTCTCGGCTGCGTAATCACCTGAGCACTCGTCATTTGCTTGGCCATAAACTTCGACATCGCAAGCGATATCAACGACCCTGTCATGCCGACCACCGCCGACAGCACCAACAGGGCACCGAGATCAAGCCCAACGCCCGCCTCATCGAGCACATTGCCCAGCCCAAAGACAGAGATGATGACACCCAAGACCAGCATCACTGCCAGATTGGTCAGTACAAAGAGAAAGATACGTTTCATGAGAGGTTCTTATAGAGAAGAGTTTTTATGGGAATGGACATAAGGCGCGAGATCCGTGTCACAGGCGCTTAGATTAAGGACGGCTAAAGAAGTTTCAAGACCCTCTCGACTTTATTGCGATTATTTGCATCTCTGGGAGAAATGCTGCGTTACAGGTGTGTCTTGTCATATAGTCCAAGGCCATGGCGCCCCCGTCCTCCAGACCCTCCCTCTCACAGGCAAAGACCTCTCTCGGTTCACACGTCTCACGAACCTTTCTTGCCGGCCTGCTCGCGATTTTTCCTTTTGTCGCCACTGCGTTACTACTCGTATTCGCTGGCCGACTGGTCATCGAGTGGTTCGGACCAAACAGCCGGTTTGGTCAGGTTCTCACCCAGATGGGCCTTGGATTTTCTGGTTCGGAATGGGTGGGGTACACCGTGGGCCTCATGCTTGTGGGCCTGCTTATTTTCGGGCTCGGACTTATCGTAGAGAGAGGTCTACAGAAGTGGTTTCACGGCCTTATTGATGGGCTCATGGGTCGTATTCCCGTAGTGAGAACTGTCTACGAGACTATTCGCCAGTTTGTGCAGCTTATTTCGCATAGAGACGAGAGTCGGCTTAACTCGATGCAGCCTGTCTGGTGTCAGTTTGGGGGTGAAGGCGGCGTGACGGTGCTTGCGCTGCTCTCTTCCTCTGAGCCCGTCTATGTAAAAGGTCGGCTCTGCTATGCGGTTGTGGTTCCTACCGCACCTGTTCCCATTGGTGGGGGTCTGCTCTTTGTTCCCACTGAGTGGGTGACGAATGCCGAAATAGGTATGGAGGCGCTCACCAGTATTTATGTGTCGCTTGGGGTGACCGCTCCGCAGGCGTTACGGTCGCAACGGGGATCGGTAGCGTCAGCACCCGCTGGGACAGAGGAATCGGCGAAATCGCCAGATTCTGAGCGCTCGGATGGCTCGGCGTCGGGAGCAGGCTGAGCCGGGTCTGATGATGGCGCTTCTGCAACCAGCGCGAGTTCTGGCGGCTTGAAATTTGGATCAAAGCGCGTGTCGAGAATTTCATGTCTGTAGACGGTTTGGCACGACTCAATAAACCGCCGCAAGACAAAGAGAAAATTGGGCACCTGAAGCCCAAAGTTGTAGTGCACCGCGCACGAGATAAAGAGACCTACGTCGCCATCGTCCCAACGATGAAAGACGAACTTTGACACCAGTAGCCGCTCGTTGAGCTTGCCGCAGAGCGCGGCAATGGCGGAATCGGCCGCCTGGGGGTTAAGCATATAGAGCGCGCGAATGAATATCGCGCCGATATCGTTGTCGATCTCAAGCCGCATACCCGCACCGGTTCCGACAATGAAGACATTTTCTTCTTGTAACACCGCCTCAAAGCCGGCCGATTGCACCAGATCGCACAGCGATGCAAGGCTAATCTGGTCGCGGGATATTTCATGCGCCATAGGGGATTCCTTTGCAGGGTTGGTGGCTGCTGCACCCTTAGGAAAGGGAAGTAGGGTTGCGGTGGTAGACATGCCGCATATCTTCCGATACCCCAGGATCAGAACGTGATCTCGGGCGTCGCTATGGAATCCCTTACTCCACGGGATTAGCCATTATTTGCTTGCCACCTCTAGTGCTATGCGAGTGCTTTGTCCGCTGCCGAAAGAATGCGCTCTGCCGCAACAATTGCTTGTCTTGCAAGCGCCTTATCCGGGTTTGGACCTATCCCTGGGTAGCGAAACTGTGTCGCAAGGGGTGTTAGAAGAATCGCCTCTGGCGCTAAGGCTCTGAGCAGTGGACTGACGTCATCGCAGAGATCTAAGAGTCTGACGAGATCGTGGGTTTTCTCAACCTCGCGGTCGGCGGCACAGAGCAAGGCCTTTAGCGCCTTCTCCGCAGACTGCTGGGCGTGATAGCAGGCGACACCGCTCAGAACCTCACCCTCCGCCGAAAGCAAAAATTTTGCTGCTTGCAAATCGATGCGTGCCTGTAAGAACCACGCATCGACGAGGTCATTACGGCGCAGCATAGATCTTCTTGCCGTCGCGCAAAATCTTTGAGACCAGCGATGAGGTGAATCGGCTCTCCTCCCGTATCTCTGTCTCTGTTCTCACCAGTAAATCGCAGCCAACGCCAGATCCACGTAGATGCTCGAAGCCTTTCGATGCTCGAGCCCAGGGAGCGTCTGTCGATTCTTTAATGACGACCAAAAGGTCGAGATCACTCCCTTTACATGGCTGCCCCCAGGCGCGTGAGCCGAAGACATAAATAGCTTGCGGACTGAAGGCGGAAACCAAGCGCGAGGTCACCTCTTCGATAGGATCCGTTGGAAGGCGGGTATCAGGTAGGACCATGGGCCTGACCATAGGTCTTTATAGGCATGGGGCAATTGAAACTGTTTGACTAGCCATTTGCAAGCACGAGCAGCTAGCAGGGCATTTGGCTTTGCCGTACCCCTAGATCACTCATTGATCTAGCAGCCACTTAGCCTAGTGAGCACAACAAGCCATGCGCCGTCGCCTACGCCTCGAATCGTCTGCTTGCGTCGCACCGGGCTATTGACATTCGCGCTCATAACTGTAAATATGACAGTAATTGATGTCTATAAATGCGAGAAATGACCATGCATAATTCTGAAATATTGCATAAGTATCATGACTTTAAAGGAAACTCTGACCAGCTCACCCTGGCGGCTGGCAAACTGGCAGACTCGCTGTCACTCGCGCTTGAGCCATCCGAAGGCGAGGCCGAGGGCAACGAACGTCTGCTGCGCTACTACGTCTCTCTCCATGTGGTCGATAAGCCCGACCGCCAGGGCCGCGACGCGGTGTACAACTTTCGCCATCTGCTTCAGTACCTCACCGCCCGGCGACTGCTCAAGCAGAAGTTTTCCCTGGCGAAAATCGCCGAGTACACCAGTCTGGTTCCCACCCAGTCGCTTATCGATGCACTACTCGCGCCGCCTCATCGCAGCGAGGCCGAGTTGCTCGTAGCGGCGTTCAAGGCACAAGATGTCTTGCCCGGTGGCAGGTCTAGCCTAAGAAGCACAAACAACCGCCAGCCTTCGCCCCCGAGAGGTGGGACGGGGCGGCCCACCAATAGGCCGAGCACCAC
>JBEDFV010000131.1:0-10188 GCA_041175005.1 Pseudomonadota bacterium | reverse complement strand
GCCATAGAGCAGTTCTACCATGGCCTGGTCCCTAAGGCCACGCCAGTCGGAGGCGGTTGGCGCGGGCGAGGGGATTGGGACGATTGGTGCTGCGGTTATGGCCTCTGGCCCCTTGACAAAGGCGATTGCGGCATCGACCGAAAGCGCGCGCGGTAGTGGCCGGCCCGGCCGCGGCGCCCGTAGGCCTTTGGCGGGGTTGGGCTTCAGTGGGTTGGGCCCATTACCGCCAAGATCATGGTCTGTGCCACCGCCCTCAGACTGGAGAAGCCAGTCAAAAAATTGTCGCCAGCACGACAGACGGCGTGCGAGCGACCGCGGAGACAGGCCACTGGCTGCCCCCTGCGCGAGGGCCTGCCGAAGGTCGTGGGCCGTAAGATCGGACAGCGGTGATGCGACCGAGGTTGCAAGAGAACTGAGGTCTCGGCGATACGAGGCAAGGGTATGGCCTGCGTAGTGCCGCGCGGCGAGTGTCTCTAGAAATGCCTCGATGCGCGGATCCATGGAGCGCTCCGCCGCTATGCAGTTGACCGCGGCGTCGTGAGCGTAAGCCCGAGCAGCGAGGCGCTGGTGAGTTCGGCCAGGGTGTTGAGCAGATCGACGCCATGATCTTGCGAGAAGCGTCCCGGGTCTGCCGAGGCCAGTACCAAGAGGCCAAAGGCCTCGGGGCTTGCCCCGGGCCGCAGGGGAATCATGGCAACGGACCCATTCTGAGCACTGCCGTCTGAGGTCAGTCCGAGCGCGAGTCGTGCCTGATAGGCGTGGGCCGGTAGGCAGAGGGGACGAATCAGGGCACCGGCCAAGGCGGTGACCTCGTCGTGGTTTTCGCAAAAGACCACCGCTGAGGGCATCAGTCTGCCCGGCACCCGTAACGCGGCCATTCTGCCCCAGAGCGCCAGCGCCACAATGGGCACCGAAAACCCTTTAGCAAGACCCTCGGTGAGCACTGCGAGTCGTTCCAGGGGGTCATGGGCCAACAGCGTGTCGCGAATCCAGCCGGTCATCTTTTTTACGATCGCGTCGTTCTCCTCCCCCACGTGCATCATCTCGGTCAGCCGTGATTCCAGCAACCGAATGCGGTCACGCAGCACCTGGGTCTGTCGCTGCGCCAAGGAGATGGCGCCCGAGCTCTCCTGACGAGGAAGTTCAAGCTGGGCAAGCAGGGCTGGCTGATGGATGAGGAATTCGGGATTGTCTTGCAGGAACTGGGCGACTTCCGACGGTGTCGGGGTGGATGCCCCCTGTGCTGCGCGGTCAGGGGCTGAAGCGGATGAGGGTGTTACGGGGGGCACGGCGCCTGTGCTCATAGGGTAATTTCTCCGTGAAAGACGTTGGTGGCCGGGCCCGTCATCCAGACCGGGTCGCTGGTCTGGCCAGACCAGCGCAGCGTGAGCAGTCCACCGCGGGTCTGCACAGCAATCGGGGTGTCGGCCGCGAGAAGCCCCAGGGCAATGCCGCTGACCGTAGCAGCGCAGGCACCGCTGCCGCAGGCCAGGGTCTCTCCGGCCCCGCGTTCGTAGACCCGCAGGCCAATGGCGTTGGCGGCATGGCGCTCTGCAAATCCCGCGTTCACGCTCTGCGGCAGTCGCGGACTGGCCTGCAGAAAACGGCCCTCTTCTTCTACGGCATGGTCTGCCAGGTCGGTCACCCATTGCACAAGGTGGGGGTTGCCCATGGACACCGGCGCGACCCAGAGTGCATGGCCGCTGGGCCCGGGAACGGCATAGTAGGTCTGCCCTCCGCGCACCTGCTGGGCCAGGCCTTTGGTCTCAAACGGCAGGGCCTCAGGTCGCAAGACCGGGCAGCCCATATTTACCTCGACCTCGCCGTTGGGCTGTAGCCGCGGCACGATGATTCCGGCCTTGGTCTTAACGCGAATTGCCGGACCCTCCGCCAGACCCTGGTCGATCACAAAACGGGCAAAGCACCGGGCACCATTGCCGCACTGTTCGACTTCCTGCCCGTCGGCATTAAAAATCCGGTAGTCGAAATCGGCATCCGGCGAGGAGGCGGGCTCGACCACCAGCACCTGGTCTGCACCGATACCAAACTTACGATCTGCCAGGCGCTGGATTTGCTCTGGGCGCAAGACTTCGGGGTCAAGGCCTTTGAGCGCATTGAGCACGACGAAATCGTTACCGGCGCCCTGCATTTTGGTGAAGGAAATCCGCATAGGCTGAGATTATGCGGCCTAGGAATAGACCGAGGAAACGCCAGGCGGGCGCGTCTTAAATCGTCGGTGGGTCCAGAGATACTGGCTCGGGTCTTCCCGGATCCAGCCTTCGATCTGCCGGTTCATCGCCGCCACAGCCTCGTTAACAGGCTCGTTCTCCTGGTATTGCCAGCCTGGATAGAAGGTGGAGACGTAGCCTTCTGGGGTCAGCCGGGTCACCATGGGCACGACGGTCGCGCGCGCAAGTTGGGCGAGTCGCACCAGGCTCGTGGGAGTGGCTGCCAGTTCTCCGAAAAACGGCACGAAGACACTGCCCTTGGTGCCAAAGTCCATATCGGGAGAGAAGTGGGCGGCCATGCCGCTGCGTAATAGCCGCGCAAGCTTGCCGATACCCTCGCGTCGAGAGACCAGTGTGGCCTGATGAAAGCGGGACCGGCCGCGAATAATCCAGGCATCAATCACGGGAATAGACTGGTTAGAGTAGAGGCAGACCAGCGGGCGCTCAATCTGCAGACGTGTTCCTCCGGCATCAATACCCAGAAAGTGCGGCGCGAGAATAATCAGGGGGCCAGCGCCCGCGGCCTCAGCCGCACGCAGATGTTCTTCGCCCTGCCACCTAACCCGCGCCACGATCTGCTCGGCAGGCCTCTGCCAGAGCCAGAAGAGGTCGAGCAGCGCGCAGGCAAAGTGTTCAAAAAACCGCCGCACCAGCGCCGCGCGATCGGCGTCGGTCCAGTCGGGGAAGCACGCCGCCAGGTTCTGCTCAGCAATGCGTCGTCGACGCACCGAAAGACGATAAATCAGCCGACCGATTCCGCGCCCTACCCGTCGTTGCGTGACGATAGGCAGCCGACCCAAGAGGCTTCCAAGCAGAATGCCGAGGCGGGCGGCCAGGGATTCGACGACCTGAGCCATGGTTAGAGGTGCTTGTAGCGGTTGTAGGCCCAGAGGTATTGCTCTGGGGCCCGTGCGATTCGGGCCTCAAGGCCTTGGTTCATCCAGGCCAGTGCCTCTTCAAGCGGCATGGCGGCAAGCTGCGCGGAATCATCCGCCGTGGCGTTTTGGGGAGGGGCCTTCCAGAGTTCCATGGTCAGGCTCCAGCCGCCGCGGATCCGTAAGGCGGTGGCCCAGGCCACCGCGGCCCCTGAGGCCTGGGCCAGCCGAATGGGTAGGGTCATGGTGTAGGCAGGCCGCCCAAAGAAGTCGGACACGAGCCCCTCGCCCTGTGACGGTACCTGATCGGGAAGCAGACCAATCGCCTGGCCCTGTCGTAGGGCGCGTAGCAGTTGTCGCACCCCCTGCGCATTGGCGGGCACCGCTCGCACCCCTTCGGCCGACCGAAAGGCCTGCAGGAGTCGCTCGACCCAGGGCTTTCGTGCGGGCCGATAAAGCACGGTGAGGGGAAATTCCAGGGCGATGCGACGGGCCGCAAGTTCAAAGGCCCCCAGATGCGGGGTGAGGATGATGAGGCCTTTTCCGCGGCCCAGGGCCGCGTGGATCTCTGCAAATCCGGTGCTCTTCATGGCCCGTGCTGCCTCTGGGCGGCACCATATTTTGGGCAGTTCTGTGAGCAAGACGCCGGCCTGGCCAATTGCCGAAATTTTTCGGGGAGTCTCTGCGGGCAGCGCTCCTGCAGCCCGGCCGCAAGACCAGTAAGAGAGCGCCTGATGCCACTGGGTATTGAAGGCCTGTCGATAACGGGCCGAGAAGACCCAGGCCGCCAGCCCCAGGAGCAGACCCATCGCCCGCAACAGGCGTAGAGGCAAGAACGCGGCCAATTTGAATAGAGTCTGCATAAGCACTATAGTGAGTGAATCGCCGATTTAATCGACAACTTGCGGGGCGATTGTCGTTCAAATACCGCTAAAGCGTTTGCCATACGCGACACAAGGCCGGGTTTTAAGCAACCCTGGCGTCCTGGGCAGGCACTGAGAGCGACCGCAGGCGGTCCTATTGATGGAGAGTGCTATGTCACAAGATTATTTCTTTACCTCGGAATCTGTTTCCGAGGGTCACCCGGATAAGGTCTCTGACCAGGTCTCAGACGCTGTACTCGACGCTATCTTGGCCCAAGACCCACGGGCCCGCGTCGCGGCAGAGACACTCTGCAACACGGGTCTCGTGGTGCTTGCCGGGGAGATCACGACCCAGGCCAACGTGGATTACATTCAGGTCGCTCGCGAGACCATTAAAAACATTGGTTACGACAATACGGACTACGGCATCGATTACAAGGGCTGCGCAGTACTCGTGGCCTATGACAAGCAGAGTCCAGATATTGCCCAAGGGGTCAATGCGGCCCAGGATGACAACCTCGATCAGGGGGCGGGCGACCAGGGCCTCATGTTTGGGTATGCCTGCGATGAGACTCCCGTCTTGATGCCTTCGGCCATTTATCTTTCGCATCGCCTTGTGGAGCGGCAGTCGCTCCTGCGGCGTGATGGTCGCATGCCGTGGCTACGTCCCGACGCCAAGTCCCAAGTCACTCTGCGCTACGAAAACGGGCGGCCTGAGCGCATTGATACGGTGGTTCTGTCGACCCAGCACTCGCCGGATATTGCACTTGCCTCCCTGCGTGAGGCGGTGATCGAAGAGATCATTAAGCCGGTCCTGCCCAAGGAACTCGTCAAGGGCGAGATCAAATATCTTGTAAATCCTACGGGGCGCTTTGTGGTGGGCGGCCCGCAGGGGGACTGTGGCCTGACAGGCCGCAAGATCATCGTGGACACCTACGGCGGCGCAGCCCCCCATGGTGGCGGTGCGTTCTCAGGAAAGGACCCCTCAAAGGTAGACCGGTCTGCCGCCTATGCCTGTCGTTATGTGGCGAAGAACATTGTTGCCGCGGGCCTAGCGAAAAAGGCGCTTATTCAGGTGAGCTATGCCATTGGCGTTGCAAAGCCAACCTCGGTCTGGGTGACCACCGAGGGTACCGGGGTCGTGCCCGATGCACGGATCGCCAAGGCGGTGGCCGAGATTTTTGATTTGCGGCCCAAGGGCATCATTAAGATGCTCGACCTGCTGCGCCCGATCTATCGCAAGACCGCGGCCTACGGCCACTTTGGGCGTGAAGAGCCAGAGTTCACCTGGGAGGCCACCGACCGAGCGCAGGCTCTGCGCGCTGCCTGCGGCCTTTAATTCTGTGCCGCTTGCCGCTGGGCGTCTGCTGGCCGAACTGAGAACTGCTTTTGGCACAATAAGACCATGATTCCCGTCACCATCCTTACCGGTTTTTTGGGTGCAGGTAAGACCACCCTACTGAAGCGTGTGCTCTCCGAGTCGCACGGCCAGAAGATTGCCGTGATCGAAAATGAGTTTGGCGAGGAGAGCATCGACAACGAACTGCTCTTTGCCGACCAGCAGGAGCGCATCGTTGAGATGAACAACGGCTGCCTCTGCTGCACGGTTCGGGGTGATCTTGTGGATATGCTCGGGCGCCTGGCCGAACGGCGCGCCCGGGGAGAAATCTCCTTTGACCGGGTGGTGATCGAGACCACGGGCCTTGCCGAGCCTGGCCCGGTGGCCCAGACTTTTTTCGTCGACGATGCGGTCGCCGAGCGGTATCTCATTGATGCGGTGATCACGGTTGTTGATGCGGTCCATGGCCCGACCCAACTGACCACCCATCCAGAGGCACAGGCCCAGGTGGGCTTTGCCGACCGGCTGCTCGTCTCGAAGTCTGATCTCGTGTCTGCCGAGGCACTCACCGACCTTCGTCGCCGGCTGGTGGCGATGAATCCTCGGGCCCCGATTGCGATGGTGCATTTCGGCGAGGTGGATATTGCCGAGGTCTTTGATATTCGTGGGTTCAATCTCAACTCCGCCCTTGAGCTTGACCCAGATTTTCTCGATACCGACAAGCACCACCATCATGCCGATGATGTCGCCTCGTTTTTATTCAAGGCGGACCGCCCCTTTGACGGGGACAAGTTTGAGGCCTTTATCTCTGCTGTCAGTCAGGCCTATGGGCCACAGCTCTTTCGCTACAAGGGGGTGCTCTGGCTCAAGGGCAGTGACCATCAGATGATCTTCCAAGGGGTCCATATGCTCATGGGCGGTGATAAAGGCCGCCCCTGGAAGCCCGCAGAGAAGCGGCAGAGTCGTATTGTGTTCATTGGCCGCAGCCTGCCGCGGGATACAATCGAAAAAGGTCTCACCCAGTGTCTTGTCTGAGGTTGAGGTGGCATGACCCTGTTTGATTGAAGGTGACGCAATGAAAACTGCCGATAGTGTTGTGATCGAATCGGAGGAGGCGCTTCTCGCGCAGCCTGAGTCTGAGTACATGAGCGCGGCCCAGCTCGACTTTTTTCGTAGACGGCTTCAGGCCCTGGAGTCTGAGCTGCGCAGCAACGCCGGTGAGACCACGGAGCATTTGCGTGAGACGGTTCTTGTGCCTGATCCAGCAGACCGCGCCACCATCGAAGAAGAACATGCGCTCGAACTTCGCACCCGCGACCGCGAGCGCAAGCTGATTAAAAAAGTCCAGCAGTCTCTGGCCCGCATCGACTCTGGTGAGTATGGATTCTGCGAAGAGACCGGTGAGCCTATCGGTCTGCAACGGCTGCTTGCGCGGCCCACTGCCACGCTCTCTGTGGAAGCCCAGCAGCGGCGAGAGTTGCGTCAGAAGCAGTACGGCGACTAGCTGCCCATTGGTCAGACGGTAGACCCATGGCTGATCTTCAGCACACCCGACAGAAGGCGGCCATACTGGCCGAGGCACTTCCCTATATCCGTAGATTTCATGGCAAGACCGTCGTGGTGAAGTACGGCGGTAACGCCATGACCGATGAGGCCTTAAAGCAAGGCTTTGCCCATGATGTGGTGTTGCTCAAGCTTGTGGGTATCAATCTGGTGGTGGTCCATGGCGGCGGCCCTCAGATCGAAGAGCTCCTCACACGGGTAGGAAAGAAGGGCGAATTCGTACAAGGCATGCGGGTCACCGATGCCGAGACCATGGACATCGTGGAGATGGTTCTGGCCGGCAAGGTAAATAAAGAGATTGTTGAGCTCATCAACCATGCGGGCGGAAAGGCGGTGGGCCTCACCGGCCAAGACGGGGGCCTTATTCGCGCCCGTAAGCTCATGCTCAGCGCCCAGGATGCCCCCGACCAGATGCTCGATATTGGACAGGTTGGGGAGATCGAGCAGGTCGACCCCGACATCGTACATTCGCTGTTACGAGGCGGCTTTATTCCTGTCATTGCGCCTATTGGCTCGGGCGCCCAGGGCGAGACGTACAACATCAATGCCGACCTCGTGGCCGGAAAGCTCGCGGAAATTCTGAAGGCCGAAAAGCTCGTGCTCATGACCAACACACCAGGCGTTTTGGATAAGACCGGCCGCCTCATCACGGGACTCACGGCCCGTGAGATCGACGCCCTCTTCGCCGATGGCACCCTGTCTGGTGGCATGTTGCCCAAGATCAGTTCGGCCTTGGATGCCGCCCGTGGCGGCGTTCAGTCCGTACATATCATTGATGGCCGCGTACCCAACAGCCTCTTATTGGAGATTCTGACCAATGAGGGGGTGGGTACGATGATTCGCTCGCACTAGTCCCTTGGGCATGCTTCATCGCCATGGCCGCATCGGCCGGTGGGCGACGGACGGTCAACGCCGAAGCGCCCGTGTCTGGCTGATCGATCTCGACAACACGCTGCACGACGCGAGCTGGCGCCTGATGGGTGAGATCAATCAGCGCATGACGCGGTTTGTTGCGCATCGACTCTCCCTGCCTCTGGAAGAGGCCAGCGCTCTGCGCACGGCCTACTGGCATCGCTACGGGGCCACCCTGCTTGGCCTGATTCGACACCATGGGGTCGCGGCCGAAGATTTTCTGGCGCAGACCCATCCGGGCCATGATCTGCCCCAGTACGTCGCCCGGGCGCCGGGGCTGCGCCGAAAGATACAACTGCTACGCGGCGAGCGATGGCTTGTGACCAATGCGCCGCGGGACTATACCGAGCGGCTCTTAAAGATACTCGGTATCGCCCACTGCTTTCATCGACAGATCTGTATTGACGATATGCATGCGGTCTCGCAGCTTCGTCCGAAGCCCTCCCCGATCCTCTGGCATCGGCTCATTCGCGCCTCTGGCCGGCGTGCCTCTGACCTCTGCCTGATTGATGACAGCGCGATGAATCTGCGGACTGCCCATCGGGCGGGTATTGCCACGGCCCGACTCTGGGCCTCTCCGAGCCAGAGAAAGGCGGCCTGGGCGCACCGACGACCTGTATCGGCTCTGCGGCCTCTCTATGTGCGGGTTCAAGTAAACTCTTGGCCATCGTTGATCCGTCGGATCGGATTCCGTCCACAAGGGAGACCATGATGCAGGACGTGGAGGCAGGCGATTCTTCGCGAAAGCGGCTCAAGCCAGGGGAGCGCAAGCTTCAGATTTTGCAGGCCATGGCCTTGATGCTCGAGCAAGAATCCGAGAAGGTGACCACCGCCGGTCTGGCAGCGCGCCTGCAGGTCTCGGAGGCGGCCCTGTACAGACACTTTGCAAGTAAGGCCCAGATGTATGAGGGCCTGCTCGAATTTATTGAGCAGACGATTTTTGGGCTCATCAATCAGATTGATGCTGAGGCAGACCCCGCCGCGCAGAAGGCCCGATCGATTGTCTTGATGCTCCTGAATTTTGCTGAGACCAATCCCGGTATGACCCGCGTACTTACTGGGGAGGCCTTGGCCTATGAGAATCTGCGTCTACAACAGCGGGTAAATCAGCTGCTCGATCGCACCGAGGCCTCGTTGCGGCAGTGCCTCAAGCTCGGGCTCGCCGACAACAGCCCTGCCCATGGTCTGCTCGACCCGGCACTGCAGGCAAGCGTGGCGATGGGGTTTGTACAGGGGCGGTGGCTGCGGTTTTCTAAGACGGGCTTTCGTGCTCGGCCCAGCGAATCCGCAGATATGATCGTCGCGGCACTCTTCCCCTAATCATCGCTCACCCGCCTTCCTAGCCGGCTCTGCATGGGCCTCCGGAAAAGGGGGCATCCTTGGGGGGATTCGGTTTTTTATCGCGTCTGACAGACGGGGCAGGCACTGCGGGCGCGAAACCGCAGGGTATCGAGCCTGGGCTCCTTGGCATCAAAGACTGTCAGGCGTCCCGTTGCAGGAGTCTGACCCATGAGAATCTTGAGCGCCTCGTTGGCGGCCAATAGACCCATGGTGCCGACTGCAGTGGTCATGACGCCATAGGCCCCACAGGCTGCCTCAACGGGTGGCGATGCCGGGTCAAAGAGACAGGCATAACAGCCGGAGTCGGGCTGCGCAGGATCGATCACCATGAGCTGGCCCGACCATTGCAGAGCTGAGGCACTGACCAGGGGCTTTTTCCCCTGGTGGCAGGCGCGGTTGATCGCCTGGCGCGTGACAAACTGGTCGGTACAGTCGAGTACGAGGTCTGCTTCCTCGACCCAGTCTGCGAGCGCCTGGGCTTCGGCCTTCTCGGTGGCCGCGATAAACCGCGTCTGTGGCGCGAGTCGGCCGAGGGCCTCAGCGAGCGCCTGCGCCTTTGGTCGGCCGATGTCTTGGGGGCCGTAGAGCACCTGCCGCGGCAGATTGGAAAGGCCCACCGTATCAAAGTCGGCCAGCCGTATCTCAGCCAGTCCCGACTTGGCCAGATACAGGGCCACGGGCGAGCCCAGGCCTCCCAGGCCAACGATCAATACGCGCTGGGTATGAAGGCGCGCAAGATCGGATTCCGTGAAATCCGCAAGCAGCAGCAGCCGACTAAACTGTGTCAGCCGGTCGTCGTCCGCGTCCGTCTCTGCAGTTGCATGGGCCATGACGCGGGAGCGCCAGATTGCGGTCTCAGCGAGTGCGGGCTTACTGCACCACGGGTGGGGCGGGCGATGTCGCCACGGGCAAGCCCTGCAGATGATTCAGGGCCTGGCGCAGCTGATAGTCAGAGTCTGAGCCAAACTCAATCTGTGGCCGTGCCTGACCGGCGGGTGGCGCAGCCGGCTTGTCCTGAGCCTTGGCATTGCCGCTGCCTGCGGCTTTGCCTTGCTGACTCTGCTGGC
>JBEDFV010000130.1:0-4490 GCA_041175005.1 Pseudomonadota bacterium | reverse complement strand
AAGGCAAAGCCCATCTGCCCAGACCAGGCCACAGGCAGGCTACCCTCTTCCCAGGCCGACTGAAACTGCCTGACCGAGGCCACCCGCAGCACCGCCTCAGACGAGAGGGTGTAGGCCTGGGTGTGTCGATAGACGGTAACGATCATGTCGGGTTGTTTCTGTCTGATGCGGTCACACCCGCGTTGTCTCTAGGTGGCTGCGGGGCGTGTCCAGACAGCCCCGAGCCGACAGGTCTTCTGAAGCGACTGCAGATACGCTTCGTGGTCTGCCAGCTCTTGGGCTGTCGGCGCAACCACCCGCAGCCGGGCGAGCAAGGCGGGATCGCTGGCCTCTGGCAGATGAAGGTCGTCATCGCGCGAAGAGATGGCCAGAGATTCCTGCCCACGGGTCATACCAAGATAGACCTCCGCAAGCAGTTCGGCATCAAGCAGAGCGCCGTGGAGTTGTCGGTGGCTATTGGAGACGTTGTACCGGACGCAGAGGGCATCTAAGGAGTTACGCTGCCCAGGATGCATCTGGCGCGCCATCTCCAGGCTGTCGATGACCGTGATGTCGGACTGCGACTGCAGGGTGGGCAGGTCGAGCCGGGAGAACTCGGCATTGAGAAAACCCACATCGAAGGGCGCATTGTGGATCACCAGCTGTGACCCCTTCAGAAAGGCGAAAAGCTCCTGGGCAACCTCTGCGAAGACCGGCTCATGGGCCAGTCGTTCTAGGGTCAGGCCATGCACCTGAATCGCGGCCTCATCGATCGCCCGCTCGGGATTGAGATAGAAATGCAGCCGACGGCCCGAGGGACGACGGCCCAGCAGTTCGATACAGCCGACCTCAATGATCCGATGCCCGTCTTCGGGCTTCAGGCCAGTGGTTTCGGTATCGAGGACGACGAGACGCGAGAGACTACCCATGCGTAGATAGTAGGCAGAACAAACAAGGTGAGCAAGGTGCCCAGGCCCATACCCCCCACAATGACCCAGCCGATCTCACGGCGGCTCTCCGCACCGGGGCCGGTGGCCAGTGCCAGCGGCAGCGCACCGCAGACCGTGGCAATGGTGGTCATGACAATGGGGCGAAACCGCCGCACCGCCGCCCGATGGGTGGCCTCGTAGACCGCCAGGCCCTGGGCGCGCAGCTGATTGGCAAATTCCACAATCAAAATGCCGTTCTTCGCGATGAGGCCAATGAGGGCCACGAGCCCAATCTGTGAGTAGACATTGAGTGACCCCTTGGTAAACCAGATGGTGAGTAAGGCGCCACTGAGTGCCAGCGGTACTGATACCAGAATCACCAGGGGATGCAGAAAACTCTCAAACTGGGCGCTCAGTACCAGGTAGATAAACAGCAGAGCCAACACGAAAACAAAGAGCAGCGTGCTCTGGCTATCACGGTATTCGCGTGACTGGCCATCGAAGTCGAGCTGATAGTCGGCCGGTAGCTTTTCACGGGCAAGGTTCTCAATCATGGAGAGCGCCTCGCCAATAGAGACCCCCGGTGCCAGACCCGCCGTGATCGTGACCGCCCGCTGCTGCAGAAAGTGATTGAGCTCACGTGGGCTCACGGCCTCAGAAAGCTTCAAGACACTCGATAAGGCCACCGGTGCCCCATCGCGGCCACGCACATAGATGTCTCGAATATCTTGGGGCGTGTCGCGATCGCGACGCTCGAGCTGCACAATCACGTCGTACTGCTCCCCCGCCTTTTTAAATCGCGTCACCTGCCGTCCGCCAAGAAGGCTTTCTAGCGTGCGGCCAATCGCCTCCACCTGCACCCCCAAGTCCGCCGCACGTTCCCGATCGATCTCGATACGGATCTCCGGCTTATTGAGCTGTAGGTCGGTGTCGACCCCCTGCAGCATGGGGTTCTGGGCGAGCTCGCGGCGAAGCTGCTCGGTCACCTCGGCCAACGATTCAATGGGGGCCGAAGAGAGCACCACGACCTGAATCGGACGCGACCGAATATTCTGGCCAAACGACGGCGGTGGTACCGCAAAGGCATTGATGCCAGGAATGGTGAGGAGTTGCGGCTGCAATGCGGCTGCAATCTGCTGTGTCGTGCGGTCACGGTCCTCCCAGGCAACGGGGCGGAAAAAGGCAATACCGCGCTCCACCGTGGGCGTGCCCGCGATCACAAAATACTTGTCGACCTCGGGCACCGACTCAAAGATCTGCTCAATCCGCAAGGCATAACGGGCGGTGTAGTCAATCGAACTGCCCTCAGGCGCGGAGATCGGCACCACAAAAAAGCCACGATCTTCAAAGGGCGAGAGCTCTTTTTTGATCACCGTAAAGAGACCCACACCGAGCGAGACGACCAGCAGGACCACGAGCACAATGGTCTTTTTACGATGCAGCAGCCCCATGAGGATGCGGTCGTAGGCCGCAAGTACACGATCAAACCCGCGTTCGAACCCATCGCCCAGACGGTGCGCCCAGCGCCATCCCGGACGGGCCTCGCGCTGCGCCCGCAGTGTCTCGGGAGACTGCAGGAGCCGGCCACACATCATCGGGGTGAGGGTAAGGGCCACAAACCCAGAGACCAGCACCGCACCGGCCATGGCCAAGGCAAACTCGGTAAAGAGCCGGCCTGTTCGGCCCTCAGAAAACGCCATGGGTGCGAAGACCGCTGCAAGCGTCAGGGTCATGGCCACGACGGCAAAGCTAATCTCCCGCATGCTCTGAGAAGCCGCGGCAATCGCAGTCATGCCCTCCTCTACATGGTGGGCCGTGTTCTCCAGAACAACAATCGCATCATCCACCACCAGACCAATCGCCAGCACAAGGGCAAGAAGGGTCAGGGTATTGATCGAAAAATCGAGGGCATAGAGAATCGCAAAGGCGGTAATGAGAGAGACCGGTATGGTGACAATCGGAATCAGAGAGGCCCGCACCGACCGCAGAAAGACAAAGACCACCAGGGCCACCAGAATCACCGCCTCGGTAATCGTCTTGGCCACAGCCCGTATCGATCGATCGATAAATATCGAGTTGTCATTGGCGACCTCAAGCCCCACCTCGGGCGGCAGGTCGCGGCGAATCTGCGGGAGGGCCTCCGTCACCGCCTGAGAGAGCACCAAGGGATTGGCTGTCGCCTGCTTGATAACACCCATCGCCACATTGGTGCGACCGCGGTAGCGGGCTACCCGACGTTCATCCTCCGGCGCAATCTGAACCCGGGCGACATCGCCCAATCGCACCAGGGCGCCTGTGCCCCGCGGCGCCTTTAAGACAATGGAAGAAAACTCCTCAGGCGTCTGCAGGTCGGTCGGGGCCATGACCGAGAATTCCCGGCCGGGCGTCTCAACGCGCCCGGCAGGAATCTCCACGTTCTGGCGCCGCAACGCATCCTCCACATCCTGCACCGTAAGCTGCTGGGCGGACAATCGGTCGCGGTCGAGCCAGATACGCATGGCATAACGACGGTCTCCGAAAATGGTGACATCGGCTGCGCCGGGCAGGTTCTGCAGCCGGGGCTTGACCACCCGGTTGCCAAGATCGGAGAGCTCCATGAGCGACATCGACTGGCTGTTGAGCGTGAGCCAGATCACTGGCTGGGCATCGGCCTCGACCTTTGAGACCACCGACTCATCGACCCCATCGGGCAGACGCGAACGAACCCGAGAGACCCGGTCACGGACATCCGATGCAGCGCTGTCTGGGTCGCGGTCGAGGTTAAAACGCACCGTAATTTGCGAACGCTCAGACCGTGAAATGGAGGTCAACACCTCAACGCCCTCAATACCGGCAATCGAATCTTCTAGGGGCTTTGTGACCTGCGACTCAATAATCTCGGGCGAGGCCCCGCGGTAACTCGTACTCACCGTGACCACCGGTTCGTCGATCTTCGGGTATTCGCGCACCGAAAGACGGTCAAAGCTCACCAGGCCGATCAACACCAGCACGAGCGAGAGCACGGTGGCAAAGACAGGCCGTTCGATACAGATCTGAGAAAGGCGCATGGGCTATTGTCCGACGGCCGGTACGGCCTTCACGGGCTGGCCCGGTGCCCGAATCTTGAGCTGCCCGGCCACGACCACCTGATCACCCGCGGCAAGGCCCTTTTTCACCTCCACCTCTCGTTGCAGCCGTATCCCTGTCTCAATGCGGGCCTGCTCCACGCGGCCCTCTTTCACCCGCCAGACGAAGAACCCGTTGCGATCGCCCACCAGGGCCTCCTCTGAGACCAGGAGCGCGCCAGGCCGATCATAGAGATTGAGCCGGGCCCGGCCGAACATGCCGGTCTTGATCTGTTGGCCGGGATTGTCGATCACCGCACGCAGCTGCAGGAATCGCCCCTCCTGGTCGACCCGCACGTTCACCGCAGCCACCTGTACTGGCATCGACCGGTCCGCCTGCTCGGTCTGCACGACCAGCCGCTGGCCAACCCGCACCAGATCCGCAAACCGCTCGGGGACACGAAAGTCAAAATGCATACGACGACTGTCTTCGAGAATCGCGACCAGTTCGCCTTCCTTTACGTAATCGCCCACACTG
>JBEDFV010000129.1:0-4709 GCA_041175005.1 Pseudomonadota bacterium | reverse complement strand
CTCGGGGGAGCGGTACTAGGTTTTTTCTTCATGACGAAAAGGGGAGCCCATGACACACGCCGCCACGACCGTTGACCTCCAGGCTATTCTGCAAGAGGCCGATGTGCTGGCGGTGCTCGATGAGCTGGATCGCGAGCTGGTGGGCTTAAAGCCTGTGAAGCAGCGTATTCGTGAGACAGCCGCCTTCTTGGTGGTCTCCAAGGCAAGGGCCCAGCTGGGGCTTGAGGCGGCGACCCCTTCGCTTCATATGTGCTTCACCGGAAATCCCGGTACGGGCAAGACGACTGTTGCCATGAAGATGGCCACCATCCTGCATCGGCTTGGCTATGTGCGGAAAGGCCATGTGGTGAGTGTCACCCGTGATGATCTGGTGGGCCAGTACATTGGGCATACCGCACCCAAGACCAAGGACATGCTTAAAAAAGCCATGGGCGGTGTCTTATTTATCGATGAGGCCTACTACCTGTATCGTCCAGAGAATGAGCGGGACTATGGCCAGGAGGCCATAGAGATTCTGTTACAGGTCATGGAGAACAACCGTGAAGATCTGGTGGTGATTCTTGCGGGCTATAAAGACCGCATGGACACCTTTTTTAAGAGTAATCCAGGGATGAGTTCTCGGATCGCCCACCACATTGACTTTCCCGACTATTCCGATCACGAGCTGCTCTCGATTGCTCAGACTATGGTGGGCCAGATGCACTACACCTTGGATGCCGATGCGCAGGCCGCAATGGCCCAGTACATTGCCCTTCGGAAGACCCAGCCACATTTTGCCAATGCCCGGTCGGTGCGTAATGCCCTTGATCGCGCCCGGCTGCGTCAGGCCAACCGGGTCTTTGAGGCGGCAACACGCGGCGGCGCTGCCGTGACGGCCGACTTCCTCTCGACGATTTCTGCGGAGGATATTCGCGCGTCGCGGGTTTTTGCCGGTGGATTACAGGCGGGATCGCCCACGGGCGGTGGATCCTGACGAGACGATTTCTATTTTTTCTGGAGAGTTGTTATGCATCTTGGCCGCACCACCTTATCGAAGTTTCTGATCCAGCAGCTCAAGGGGAGTCCCCAACGCGCGCCACTGGCGGCGCTGCTGGTAGACATTGCCGCAGCGGTGAAGGCGATTTCAAGTATGACGGCCAAGGGCGCCTTAGCCGGTGTTCTCGGCAGCCTCGAGTCTCAGAATGTGCAGGGCGAGACCCAGAAGAAGCTCGATGTGCTCTCAGACAAAGCCTTTATCAACACCTTTCAGCTTGGCGGGCTGGTCGCTGGCATGGCCTCTGAGGAAAACGACGACCCGATTGTCTTTGATGATCTAGAGGCGCCGGGTGCCTTCCTGGCGGTCTTTGACCCACTGGATGGCTCCTCGAATATTGATGTGAATGTCTCGGTGGGGTCGATCTTTTCGATTCTCAAGGCGCCCGAGGGGCGGCGGCCCGAACCACAGGACTTTCTGCGGCCTGGCAAGGAGCAGCTTGCGGCCGGATACGCGGTCTATGGCCCCTCGACCATGCTTGTGCTCACCGTGGGTCAGGGCACGCATGGCTTTACGCTTGACCGCGAGGTGGGCAATTTCATTCTTACCCATCCGAACATTCAGGTGCCTGCGCAGACCAGTGAGTTCGCAATCAACACCAGCAACGAGCGGTTCTGGGAGCCACCGGTCTTGCGCTATGTTGAAGAATGCAAGGCGGGAAAGACCGGGCCGCGTGGACGCGACTTCAATATGCGGTGGATCGCGAGCATGGTGGCCGATGTCCATCGTATTTTGATTCGGGGTGGCGTGTTTATGTATCCCAAGGACACCAAGGACCCGTCAAAGCCCGGTCGCCTGCGTCTGATGTACGAGGCCAATCCGATGTCCATGGTGGTGGAGCAGGCAGGGGGCAAGGCCTCTACCGGTCGCGGGCGCATCTTAGATGTACAGCCCGACCAGATTCATCAGCGTGTGCCAGTCATTCTCGGGTCGTCGGAAGAAGTCGATCGTATCGTCGGCTACCACGAGGCCTTTGATAAGGGAGAGGACAAGGCCTTTAGTTCGCCACTCTTTAAAGAGCGGTCGCTGTTTCAGGCGTAGTCGGTCGCAACGGCACCGCAGTGGGCCCCGGTGCATGTGTTGTTCGATAGTGCGGGCCCGCCGATAAAAACGACAGAGAACAAAGAGGCATCACTATGTCCATGAAACATCCCATCGTTGCGATTACCGGCTCCTCGGGGGCGGGAACCACGACGGTGATGAGCAGCTTCAAGCACATCTTTCGCCGTGAAGGGATCGCCGCGCAGATCGTCGAGGGCGACTCCTTTCATCGCTACAACCGCATGGAGATGCGTGCCGCCATGAAGGAGGCGGAGAGTCAAGGTAACCGACACTTCAGCCACTTCGGGCCGGAGGCCAATCTCTTGGCCGAGCTAGAACAGCTCTTTAAGGGCTATGGAGAGTCGGGCCAAGGTAAGGTGCGACGCTATCTGCACGATGCTGAGGAGGCGGCGCCCTATAAGCAAGACCCCGGTACCTTCATTGCCTGGCAGCCCATTCCTGAGGGCACAGACCTCATGTTTTATGAAGGGCTCCATGGCGGCTATGCGGATGCCACTATTGATGTGGCCCGCTATGTCGATCTTCTGGTGGGCGTGGTACCGATCGTGAATCTTGAATGGATTCAGAAGCTGCATCGCGACCAGAAGATGCGCGGCTATTCTCAAGAGGCTGTGGTGGACACCATTCTGCGGCGCATGCCCGACTACATTAACCACATCATGCCGCAGTTTTCGCGCACCCACGTGAATTTTCAGCGGGTCCCCACGGTCGATACCTCCAATCCGTTTATTGCCAAGGATATTCCGTCGCCCGATGAGTCCATGGTGGTGATTCGGTTTGCTAATCCTAAGGGCATTGATTTTCCCTACCTGCTCTCGATGCTGCACGATTCGATGATGACGCGGCCCAATACGCTGGTGATTCCCGGGGGCAAGATGGGCCTTGCCATGCAGCTGATCTTCACACCCATGATTCTGCGTCTCATGGACCAGAAGCGCAGGGGGTAGGTCTATGGCCAGGCTGGTGGTTTTTGATCTTGACGGAACGCTTATCGACACGGCGCAGGAGATTACCGAGGCCGTGAACCGCACCTTAGCGGAGTGTGCCTCGGGGTCTGTGCCGGAGTCGGATGTGCGTCGGTGGATTGGACACGGCACGGGCTGGCTAATGAAGCAGGCCTGGGCCGATCAGGTTGGAGAGCCGGAAGATGCCGACTGGTCACATGTGATGGCGCGGTTTGTGGTGCATTACCACGACACAGCGGGCACTATGAGCAGGCCCTACCCCTTTGTTCGGGAGACCCTTGCCGAGCTGCAGCGTATGGGCATTGCCCGGGCCATTCTGACCAATAAAGAGTCGCGTTTTACCGCGCGGGTCTTAGAGGCCCATGGCCTGACCGAATGCTTTGATCTTGTGGTCTCTGGCGACTCACTGCCCACCAAGAAGCCGGATCCTTCTGGTCTCTTTCATTGCATCGATGATCTGGGTTCGGCTGTGGGCTCTTGCCTCTTTGTGGGAGATTCTGAAATTGATGTGGCCACGGCCAAGGCCGCTGGGGTTGTCTGCTGGGCGGTGCCGTATGGGTACAACCACGGGCGCCCGATTGCACTGGCCAATCCCGACCGTCTGGTAGAGGACATTCGTCCGGTGCCTCAGTATTTCCTGCACTAGAGCACTGTTCTCCTGCCCAGATTCTAATCTCGCCCCTTTCTTTGTTCCCCGTTTCACATCACCCAATTCGAATACTTCTAAGGAGACACCCGTGGCACTTATTTCGTTACGCCAGCTACTGGACCACGCCGCCGAGCATAGCTATGGCATTCCAGCCTTCAATGTCAATAACATGGAGCAGATTCACGCGATTATGCAGGCCGCCCAAGAGGCCGACAGCCCGGTGATTCTGCAGGCCTCGGCCGGGGCCCGTAAGTATGCAGGTGAGCCTTTTTTGCGGCATCTCGTTGATGCGGCCATCGAGCAGTATCCCGACATTCCTGTCTGCATGCACCAAGACCATGGAGGCTCACCGGCGGTCTGTCAGGCCTCGATTCGCAGTGGGTTTTCAAGCGTCATGATGGATGGGTCGTTAAAAGAGGATATGAAGACGCCTGCCTCTTACGAGTACAACGTGGATGTCACCCGCCGTGTTGTGGAGATGGCCCATGCGGTAGGGGTCTCTGTAGAGGGCGAGCTTGGCTGCCTGGGTTCTTTAGAAACCGGTACGGCTGGTGAAGAGGATGGTGTGGGGGCAGAAGGGGTCTTGGACCATGCGCAGCTTTTGACCGACCCGGATGAGGCAGCCGCCTTTGTGCAGGCCACCGGGGTCGATGCCTTGGCCATTGCCATCGGCACCAGCCATGGGGCCTATAAGTTCAGTCGTCCGCCCACCGGAGACACACTGGCCATTGCGCGTGTCAAGGAGATTCATGCCCGTATCCCGAATACCCATCTGGTGATGCATGGGTCTTCGAGTGTTCCCCAAGACTGGCTCGAGACCATCCGCAACTATGGGGGCGAAATTAAAGAAACCTACGGTGTGCCGGTGGAAGAAATCGTCGAAGGGATTCGGCACGGGGTACGTAAGGTAAATATCGATACCGATATTCGTCTGGCCATGACGGGCGCGATGCGCAAGCTCATGGTCGAGAAGCCCGAGGAGTTTGACCCGCGGGCCTTC
>JBEDFV010000128.1:0-3822 GCA_041175005.1 Pseudomonadota bacterium | reverse complement strand
TTTGTAGAGTGGTTCATGGAGTCTCCTAGTTGAACTCAGTGAGAGCAGTCGTGCGCATACGCTCGGGATGCGCTAACCGATCCGCGCACTGCGAGTGTATCAAACCCACCACTTGCGGGGCCGCCAAAACCTCGGTACTTTCCCGAGATGATTCGGGGCCTCGTCATTCTTTTGCTTTTCCAAAGCCTTGGGGAACTGGTCTCAAAGGGCCTCTCACTTCCCATTCCGGGCCCGGTGGCAGGCCTGGTTTTTCTGCTCCTCTTTATCCTCATTCGGAAAAAGGCCGATGCCGATCTCGAACTGGTGTCGCAGGGCCTTAGTCAACATCTGGGGCTGCTCTTCGTTCCTGCCGCCGTGGGGGTCGTGATTTTTATTC
Organism: Pseudomonadota bacterium; assembly: GCA_041175005.1. Lineage (GTDB taxonomy): Bacteria > Pseudomonadota > Gammaproteobacteria > Burkholderiales > Burkholderiaceae_A > Hahnella. The sequence continues at coordinate 3,446 of JBEDFV010000128.1, read as the reverse complement.
CTCAGTTGGCAGATCACGCCCTGGCAATTGGCCTAGCGCTCCTCGTGAGCGTTGGCTTGGCGATTGCCGTGACAGCCGGTGTCTTGCACTGGAGTGCGCGGGACCGCCGTGACTAACCTCCAAGAAATCTGGGTCTATCTCTCCGGCAGCCCCCTATTTAGCCTCGTGCTCACGCTGGTGGCCTATCAGATTGGTCTCACCGCCTACGAACGAATGGGAAAGTCACCCCTGGCAAACCCAGTGGCCATTGCCATCCTCATCGTGGTGGGTACGCTGGTGGCCGTCGACCTTCCTTATGAAAAGTATTTTGAAGGGGCACAGTTCATCCACTTCTTGCTCGGCACCGCGACCGTCTCGCTGGCGGTGCCCATTGCCAAAGGGCTCTCCATGCTGCAAGGCCGGGTGCCCGCACTCTTGCTTGCGCTCACCCTGGGCGGAACGGTCTCGATTGTCTCGGCTATCGGCATTGGCCTGGTCTTAGATGTTCCCTCTGCGCTGCTCTTACCCATGTTCGCCAAGTCGGTCACAGCCCCTATTGCCATGGGCATTGTGGACAGCACCGGCATCTCCCCCACGCTCACGGCCATCTATGCGGTTACCACAGGCATTCTCGGAGCCATCATGGCGCGCTACATTCTCGATGGCCTTCGGATCCGCGACTGGACCATACGCGGCTTTGCCATTGGCGTGGCCGCCCATGGCATTGGCACCTCACGCGCCTTCTCTGTGCACCCCCAGGCGGGGGCCTTCTCTAGTCTGGGTATGGGCATCCACGGCATTCTGGGCGCCGTGTTACTTCCGCCCCTGCTACCCTGGCTGACCGAGTGGCTGCGGGCCCTCACGTAGCATGCCAGGCACCCGATCAGCCTGCTCCACGGACGCTGCCACCTGCTGACGTTCTTCGGGGAATGCGGCATCGAGCAGCTGCTGGGTATACGGATGACGGGGGGCCCGCAAGATATGGTGGGTCGGGCCAAACTCCACGATCTTGCCCTTCTGCATGACCAGGCATCGATGGGCGATCGCGCGAATCACCGAGAGGTCGTGCGAAATAAATACGTAGGTGAGCTTCTTGCTCTCCTGGAGCCGAACCAAGAGCTCCAAGATTTGCTGCTGAATAGAGACATCCAGCGCGCTGGTGGGCTCGTCGAGCACAATGAGTTCGGGCTCCACCACAACCGCGCGCGCAATCGCAATGCGCTGACGCTGACCGCCGGAGAATTCGTGGGGATACCGCCCGAGACTCTCGGGTGCGAGCCCTACCTCATTAAGAATCTGTCGGCACCGATCGAGCCGTTCCGGCCGTGTCATCTGCGGATGATGTAAAAGCAGCCCCTCTTCCAGAATCTGCCGGATAGTGAGGCGTGGGGACAAGGCGCTGTAGGGATCTTGGAATACCGGCTGAAATCTGCGCCGCGCCGCCCGCAGTGCCTGGCCTGAGAGGCCAAGAATCTCCGCATCCCCAAGTTTGACGTGTCCGGTCACCCGGGCTGCGCCAAGACGCAGGATAGACATGCCCAGTGTGGTCTTACCCGAACCCGACTCCCCCACGACCCCGAGCGTCTCCCCGCGCGAGACCACAAAACTCTCCTTATGAACGGCGGTAAACGAGCGCTGATAGAACCATCCTGTGGGAAGCAGAAATTCACTGTGGAGTTGACGCACATCGAGCAAAACATCGCGTTTGCCCGGCAGGCCGACCATGAGCTTAGGCTGGCTCTGAATGAGCCTCTGGGTATACGGATGGGTGGGCTTACGGAAGACATCTTCTACCGCCCCCTGCTCCACGACCCGTCCGGTCTGCATGACACAGACACGCTGGGCAAATCGGCGCACCATAGGGAGGTCATGGGTAATCAAGAGAATGGCCATTCCCTCTTCACGCTGCAAATCGGCAAGCAGGTCGAGCACCTGCTGTCGCAGGCTAACATCGAGGGCTGTCGTGGGCTCATCGGCAATGAGTAATGCGGGGCGACAGGCCAATGCCATGGCGATCAAGACCCGCTGACGTTGGCCCCCGGAGAGTTGATGCGGATAGGCGCGGGCACGACGTTCGGGATCATCAAGTCCGACCCGATCGAGCAATTCCACCGCGCGGGCCTGGGCCTGGGCTACGGTGAGCCCCTCATGGGTCTCAAGCACCTCTCCCACCTGACGCCCCACCGTGAGCAAAGGGTTTAAGGCCGTCATCGGCTCCTGGAACACCATGGCAATCTCGCGGCCACGAATCTGCCGCATGCGCACATCGTTGGCCTTCGCGAGATCTTCGCCCTTCCAGAGAATCTCTCCCTTGTGCTCGACATCCGTGAGAAGCCCGAGGATGGAAAGCGCCGAGACCGTCTTGCCAGAGCCAGACTCACCCACCAGGGCGAGGCGCTCTCCCGGCATCAGCGAGAGGTGCAGCCCATCGACCACCCAGGGCCCCTGCGCGCCGGCAGCATGAAACCGTAGGCTCAGCGAGCGGATATCGAGGATCGGAGTGAGCGAATCAGCCACGGCGGGTATCGAGGGCATCACGCAACGCCTCCCCAATAAATATCAACAGCAACAAGGTCCCCACCAGAACACCAAAGGTCGTCACGGTAATCCACCAGGCATCGAGGTTGTCCTTGCCCTGGGCCAGCAACTCACCCAGACTGGGCGTTGACGTCGGTACGCCCAGCCCAAGAAAATCAAGGCTCGTCAGCGCCAGAATCGAGGCTGTCATGCGAAACGGGAGAAAGGCGATGACTGGGGTAAGGCTATTGGGCAAGACATGGCGCCAGATGATCTGTAGGTTCGAGAGTCCGAGGGCACGCGCCGCCATGACATAGTCCAGCATTCGGTTACGCAGAAACTCAGCCCGCACATAGTCCGACAGGCCCATCCAGCCAAAGAGCGACAAGATCACGAGCAGAATGAGCAGCCCAGGCTCAAAGATCGAGGCGAGAATAATCAAGAGATAGAGCTCGGGAACCGACCCCCAGACCTCTATGAATCGCTGGAAAAATAGGTCGGTTCGGCCCGCAAAATAACCCTGCAGGGCCCCAAAAAAAATGCCCAATACGACGCCAATTGCAGTGAGGGCAATGCCAAACAAGACCGAGACACGAAAGCCATAGAGGAGCCGAGCCGCCACGTCACGGCCACGGTCATCGGTGCCAAACCAGTTTTCTAGCGACGGGGCCGCAGGGTTAGGCGCCTCTGAGAAGTAATTCAATGTGTTGAAGCTGTAGCGGTTAAAGGGGTAAAGCGCCCAGTTCTCACCCTCCCGAAGCCGCCCCTCGATATAAGGGTCAAGGTAGTCTGTCGGTGTCGCGAAGTCTCCACCAAAGGTCGCCTCGGGGTAATCTGCCACCAGGGGGAAATAAAACTGCTTCTCGTAATAGACGATGAGTGGGCGATCGTTGGACAAGACCTCGGCAAAGAGACTCACCACAAACAGTGAGAGAAAAATCCAGAGGCTG
>JBEDFV010000127.1:0-6973 GCA_041175005.1 Pseudomonadota bacterium | reverse complement strand
TTGACCCAGCCTACTTCGGCAAATTCTTTGAGAAAGCCCGAGGTAATGGGTGGGGTCTCATCGAACCCCGTGGGGGCCATGGGATTGGGCAGCCCGGCATTTGGATAGATACAGATGGGCGCATCGGCCAGTCGCGAGAGCTCTTCCACATAGGGCCGCATAAGCGCCGCACCGAGTGCACAGTTCAGCCCAATGGTGATGGGGCGGGCATGGCGCACGCTGTTCCAGAAGGCCTCCACCGTCTGGCCCGACAGAATGCGGCCCGAGGCATCGGTAACGGTGCCCGAGATCATGACGGGCAGGCGCTGCCCGATTTCTTCAAAGACCGTCTCGAGCGCAAAGATGGCGGCCTTGGCATTGAGGGTATCGAAGATGGTCTCGATTAAGAGCAGATCGACCCCGCCTTCGATTAGGGCGCGGGCCTGCTCGGCATAGGCCTTAGCCAGGGCCTCAAAGCTGGTATTGCGGGCGCCCGGGTCGTTGACATCGGGCGAGATGGAGGCCGTGCGGGGCGTAGGGCCGATGGCCCCGGCGACAAACCGGGGATGTTCGGGGGTGGAAAACTCGTCACGTGCGGCACAGGCCACCCGCGCCGAGGCACGGTTCATCTCCACCACGAGCGCGGCGAGCCGATAGTCTTCTTGGGCAATGGTTGTGGCGCCAAAGGTGTTGGTCTCAATAATGTCGGCGCCGGCCGCGAGGTATTGGGTGTGAATTGCTTGAATGAGGCCGGGCTGGGTGAGGCTTAAGAGCTCGTTGTTGCCCTTGACCTCAATGCCGCTTTCAAGCGCGTGTTGTAGCGCCTGGGCTGCACTGCCTGCAAGTGCCACCGCGTGGGGGCCGGAGAGACCCTGGTAGTCGGATTCGCTGAGTTTGTATTGCTGAATCATCGTGCCCATGGCCCCATCGATGATGAGGATGCGTTGGGCGAGCGCCGCCCGCAGCCTGCCAAAGGCCGGTGATTCGGGAAGCGATTGGGCACCGAGCCCCTGCGACCCGGTACCAATGGCGGGTGAGGGCGGTGCGTGTTCGGCCGCGTGAAATGCCGTCACGCCTTAAGTCCATCGAGATAGCAGACCAGACCATCGGCATTGAGTCGCAAGTCGACATCCAGCAGTCCGCGTAACTCCGCGTCGGGAAGGTTCACGCCTTGGGCGCGGGCCTCGGCGAAGAGGAGTGCTTCAAGGTCTGCCTCAATTGCGCGTGCGCGATGTGTGCCCTTGTCCGCATGCCGGTGGGCGATTTCCACATACCGATCAATCTGGCCAAGCAGAAACTGCCCCGCCTCTTGCACGGTGCGTAACTCTGCGTAATGGGTGAGATAGACCGCCCGCGGGGCACTCTGCATCACCCGCGTTAAAGAGGCCTTCATGGCCTGGGGGTCGAACTGCGAGGGGGTGCACGAAGCAAAAATATAGGGCCCCTGCGCCGTATCGAGGTCACGATAAGAAATGCCAAAGGTGTCTCCGGTAAAGACACTCTGGCTCTGGGTATCCACGATAAACACATGGTGCTTGGCATGGCCCGGCGCATCCCAGAAGACAATGCGCCGCCCTGCCAGAGAAATCTCGCTGCCCTCGGGTGTCTCGATGATACGGCTTGCGTCAATGGGAGTGAGCCCGCCGTAGTCCCTGCGGGCAACCTCCGGGGAATAGACCTGGCAGACCGCCTCCCAGAGTTTGGTGGGGTCTGCCATGTGGCGTGCCCCGCGGGGATGCACGGTGACCTTGGCCTTCGGGCATTGCGCAAGCAGGGCGCCCGCGCCACCGGCATGGTCGAGGTGCACGTGGGTAAGAATAATGAAGTCTACGGCCTCTGGCCCAAGGCCCAGGCTCTTGAGGGCCTCTAACACGTAGGGCACCGAGTACTGGGTGCCGGTATCGATGACGGCGACGCGTCCTTTTTCCACCAGGAGATGAATGGCATCAAACTCGTGCCGCGTGTAGCGCGAGTCTAGGCTATAGATGCCATGGCCAAAGGCGCGCAGCCCCGCGGTGATTTCTTTGGCGTCGCGATGATGGTGGTGCGTATGCATAGAGCCCCCTTTTTTCTTCTTAGCCAGCTTCTTGCTGAAGAATGTCGCGTGCTGCCCGCTCGGCGAGCAACATGACGGGCGCATTGGTATTCCCCGAGGTGATGGTGGGCATCGCCGAGGCATCTACCACCCGTAGCCCTGCCACACCGCGCAGCCGGAAGCTGGTGTCGAGCACCGTGGACGGTTCTGCGCACTCGCCTGTCTCGCTCACACGGCCCATGGCACAGGTACCCACCGGATGAAAAATTGTGGTTCCGAGTTCTCGCGCGGCCTGCTGTAGCTCTGCCTCAGAGGTCTTTTCTGGGCCTGGCAGATACTCCTCTGGCGAGAACTGCGCGAGTGCAGGGCTTGCCATGATGTCACGGGTGAGACGGAGCCCTCGCACGGCCTTTCGCACGTCGTCCTCGGTGGAGAGGTAGTTGCAGCGAATGGCCGGCGGCGTAAGGGGGTCGGGGTGCTGGATGCGCACCGACCCACGCGAGCTCGGCCGCAGGTTACAGACCGATGGCGTAATGGCATCAAAACTATGCAGTGGCTCACCAAACTTCGGCAGCGACAGCGGCTGGACATGCCACTCTAGGTCGGCAGAGGCCTCCTCAGGACCGCTCTTTGCAAAGGCGCCGAGCGTGGAGGGCGGCATGGTCATGGGCCCCGTGCGGGAGAGGAAATACTGTGCTGCCATACCAAAACGGGTGAGCGGGTTGCTGTAGAGGCTATTGACCGTACGCGCACCCTGTACCTTATAGATCGTGCGGATCTGCAGATGGTCTTGAAGGTTCTCGCCCACCCCGGGAAGATCGGCGACGACTGGCACCTGCATCTCTGACAGGAGGTTGGCCGGACCAATTCCTGAGGCCTGTAAGAGCTGCGGCGTACCGATCGCACCGGCAGCCAGAATAATCTGCTTGCGGGCACGGACCTCGATGCGTTGACCGTCTTGGATTACGCGGATGGTGCGGGCCCGATGCCTGGCCTGGGCCCAGGCACCCTTGTCGGTATTTCTGCGTTCGCGGTTTTCTTCTAGCCCGATGCCAAGTACCTGGGTCTGGGTCCAGACCACGAGATTCTGGCGATGGGTAATGGGATGCAGAAAGGCATCCGCCATCGACCAGCGCCGACCCCGCGCCTGGGTGACATGAAAATAGGCGCAGCCCGCGTTGTCCCCGCGATTGAACTCGGCAATGGGCTCGATGCCTTGCTCGGCTGCAGCCCGTTGCCAGGCATCAAGAATCCGCCATTTCACCCGAGGCGACTCCACCCGCATCTCTCCGCCGGTGCCATGCCAGGCATTGGCCCCCCCAAAGAAATTTTCTAAGGACTTATAGATCTCCAGTGTCTGTCCCGCCTCGCCCTGCCAGCGCCAGCGTTCGTCGCCTGTGGCCTGCGCCCAACGATCGTAGTCGCTGGCCTGACCCCGCATGTAGATCATCGCGTTAATAGATGAGCAGCCCCCAATAACCTTGCCTCGCGCGTAGTGGATGGATCGCCCGGCAAGACCAGGGTCTTCGGTGGTCTTGTAGCACCAGTCGGTTCGGGGGTTACCGATGGTGAAGAGATAGCCCACGGGGATCTTGATCCAGAACCAGTCGTCCTTGCCGCCCGCCTCGATGAGCAATACCCGGTGCCCTCTCTGAGCGGAGAGTCGGTTGGCCAGAAGGCAGCCAGCGCTTCCTGCGCCGACGATAACGGTATCGAATTCGAGTTGACTCATGCTGTGGATCAGACCGTGAGAAGACCGGAGTCAACGCCCGAGGCGTTGGAGTTCCGGCCGGTTTTTAAAACGAAGCTCTTCTGGATACGGAAATACATCATCCAGAATACCGTGCTCGATGCGGTCCTGCTGTGCTTCCCAGTAGTGCGCATCCAGAAGGTCGGAATGGTACTTCATGAAGGGCGCCCGAAGCCGCGGCTGGCCGAGCAGAAACTGCTCAAACTCCTCAGGAAAGACATCATTCGCCCCTACCGTATACCAGGGCTCGCTTGCCATCTCATCTTCGGGTGTGCGCGGGGGCGGAATCTTACGGAACCGACACTCAGTCAGGTACTGGATTTCATCGTAGTCATAGAAGACCACACGTTGATGTCGGGTCATGCCGAAATTCTTATAGAGCATGTCGCCGGGAAAGATATTGGCGGCTACCAGCTGCCGAATCGCGTCGCCATATTCTCGAACGGCATGGTCTACCTGAGCCTCTGTCGCATGCTCAAGGTAGAGATTCAGCGGAATCATGCGCCGCTCGATGTAGAGATGTCGGATCACAATGCGGTCGTCGACCTCATCAATCATGCTCGGGGCAAGCGCCCGGATTTCTTCAATGAGGGCGGGGTCAAACCGGGCCCGTGGAAAGTCTACGTTGGAGTATTCCCAGGTGTCGGCCATGCGGCCTGCCCGGTCGTGGAGCTTGACGAGCTGATACTTCGAGGCAATATGCTCGCGCGAGACATCCTTGGAACGCACGTCTTTAATAATCTTAAAGACATAGGGAAACGAGGGCAGGGTGAAGACCAGCATGACCAAGCCCTTAATGCCTTCGGCCACGCAGAACTGGTCATTGGAGTGCTTCAGATGGTGCAAGAAGTCGCGATAAAAGAGTGTCTTGCCCTGCTTCTGTAGGCCCAGCATCGTGTAGAGCTCACTGTTGGGCTTATGGGGCATCAGGCTTCTCAAAAAGTGGACATAGGCCGATGGCACTTCCATATCCACCATGAAGTAGGCGCGCGCAAACGAGAAGAGGACCGAGATCTGCTCGGCATTAAAAATCACGGTGTCAAGAAAAAGGCGCCCTTTGGCGTCACGCAGAATGGGCACGGCAAAGCCCAGGGGCACCCCATCATTCATGATCCTGCCGATAAGGTAGGCGCCCTTGTTGCGGTAAAAAAGGGATCGCAAGACATGGATCTGGATATCGACCTCGGTCTGAAAAGGCCGCGAGAGCTCTGCGCAGGCGGCCTTGACCACAAGCCGCAGGTCGCGGTCGATGTCTTGCCAAGGACAGGCCATGCCAAGGTCTACCGCGATATTCATGAGGCACCGTCGAAGGCCTGTCGTACGCGGGTAGTAGATGCGATAGGACGGCGGGTCAGAGTCTAGGTAGTCGGTAGAGACCGCCGGTCGCACAAAGAGGTTCTCGTTTCGAAAATACTCTCGGTGCAGGATGCGGGTGGTCACCGAATTGAAAAAGCTCTCTGCGAGCTCAGGCTGCCGGCAGTCGGTGAGCAGCATGATGAAGCAGCGCTTGACCTCGGCCCAGCGCTGCATAATCAGGTCTCGTTCTTCGGCCAGCCCCGCAAGCTGCGCGCAGGTCTCGCGCACGCGCTCGTCGTAAAAGGCAATCCGCATCCGGGAGAGCTTGCGAATTTCTTGATAATGCCCTGCCTCAAACTGCGTCTTGGCCTGCTGGGCGTTATATCGAAAAAGCCCGTAGTGGCGATGGAACCCCGCAAGAATGGCCTGTGCAATCTGCGTCTCAGATAGGGGGGTCTCGACCGCCATATCTTTCCTCTATCCCTGAAGGCTAAAGCCCTGGGTCATACGGGATCGGTCTCGGGCCACACTCATAATCAGACCCATGCCTACGCCGAGTGTGACCAGGGCGGTGCCCCCATAGGAGACAAAGGGCAGTGGCACCCCCACCACCGGAAGCAGACCCGTCACCATGCCGAGGTTTACAAAGGCATAGGTAAAGGTGGTGAGCGCGAGGCTTGCGGCCAGGAGTCGACCAAAGATGGTGGGCGCGCCGAGCGACACCCAGAGGCTGCGCAGGATGAGCCCGATGTAGAGGCTCGTAAGCAGCAGCGCGCCCAGAAATCCAAACTCTTCGGCAAAGCCCGAGAAGATAAAGTCGGTCTCTCGTTCGGGAATGAAGTCGAGTTGTGCCTGGGTGCCATTGAGCCAGCCCTTGCCCCAGATGCCGCCGGAGCCTACCGCGATCATCGACTGGAGAATGTGAAAGCCCTTGCCCAGCGGGTCGCGGGTGGGATCCAGAAGGGTACAGACCCGCTGGCGCTGATATTCCCGCAGCCCAGGCCAGTCGATACCCGGTGCGCAGGCCTGATCTCCAAAGAGCACCAGGAGTCCTATAAGAAAGACTGTGGTGCCGGCCACCGCAATAATGAGACGCCAGGGTAGGCCTGCAAGATAGATCACAAAAATGCCTGAGGCCGCCACAAGAATGGCTGTACCCAGATCGGGCTGGCGAAGAATCAGACTCACCGGAATGAAGAGCAAGACACTAATGAGTACCCAGTCAGCCGGGGTCTTCAGGCCGTCTCGTTGATGCACGACCCAGGCAAGCATCAGTGGCATGGCAATCTTCATGATCTCCGAGGGCTGAATGCGCGTGATGCCGAGGTCGAGCCACCGGGTGGCGCCCTTGGAGGTATCACCAAAGAGTTCCACCGCGATCAGAAGCACGAGACCGATGGAATAGAGCGGTATGGCGGTCTTCTGCAGCCAGTTGGCGGGTACCTGGGCCAAGACAAACATAATGGTGGCTGCGAGGGCCAGGTTGCGCACATGGGACAGAAACCGGTCGGGCTCGTGGTGGCTTGCGCTATAGACCGCGAGCAGACTGAGGCCCACCAGCCCGCAGAAAATGAAGAAGAGTGGCTGGTCGAGGGCCATAAAGCGCTGCCGCGCCCAGAGGCCCGCCGCCCGCCATCCCACATGGGCGCGTCGGTCGTTCATGGCAGTGCCCGTCCTTCCTTGACCCGTTCTACCAGAAGATAGTCCATGACCTGGCGGGCCAGCGGTGCTGCCGCAGCCGCACCAAACCCTCCGTTCTCAACAATCACGGCCAAGGCCACTTTCGGATCTTCGGCCGGCGCGAAGGCCACATACAGAGAATGGTCCCGCAGCCGCTCTGCGATCCGGTCGGCGTTATAGGTCTCATTCTGTTTGATGCTAAAGACCTGTGAGGTACCCGTCTTGCCTGCCAC
>JBEDFV010000126.1:0-4785 GCA_041175005.1 Pseudomonadota bacterium | reverse complement strand
CGCCGGGACCGTCCCTTAGAGGACATTTCAAAACCGACAACGGCAAGGCCTAGCAGGACCAGAGAATGCATAGTAAGTACGGTCAGCAGGACCACCAGACCGTCAGGCCCGAAGAAGAGCTTCACAATCGGGATACCCACCATCACGTTATTTGAAAACGTGGAAGACAAGGCCAGTGATACTCCGATGCCACTGGAGAGCCCATTCAGGGCTGTCTGCTCATCGGCTTTTTTACTTGTGGTGATGGCCTGATCTGTCATGGCCGGAGCGGCCTGGTAGATCCGGGCTAAAGGGGTGCGTGTCGCCAGGAGATAGACGAGCCCGTAGACACAGACGGTGGCAGAGAGATAGCTCGCAATTGGCAGGACACTTAATGCCTGAAAATCCACAGACGCCATGGCCCGAAAAAGAAGGGCTGGAAGAAAAATCTTTAAGACGAGACTAGAAAACAGGGCCGTCGAGGCCTCATCAATCCAGCCCAGTCGGGCCACCAGAATTCCAACCCCAACGATCAGAAAGACCTGAAGCAGCGCATCGGTCATAAACGAGTTGGCTATTGCCCCTCGTCTAAGACGCCAACGTCTGCGCTATCGCCCGCCTCAGCTGAACCATCGATCTCGTCGGACTCTGCAATACGTTGCACGCCTACCAGGGTACTGCCCTGATCTACCGCAATAAGCGTGACGCCCTGGGTGGCACGCCCCAAGGCTCGGACCTCGGCAACCCGGGTACGAACCACGACGGCCTTATCCGTGATCAACATCATTTCATCGGTCTCGCTCACCAGACAAGCGGCAACGACCTTGCCATTTCTCGCAGTCGTCTGAATAGCAATCATGCCTTTCGTCCCACGACCATGGCGGGTATGCTCCGAGATGAGCGTCCGTTTTCCGAACCCGTTCTCTGTGGCGGTGAGTACGAACTGCGACTCGTCTTCGGCGACGATCATGCTGATAACGGTCTGGCCCGTCTCGAGCATCATGCCCCGTACGCCCCGGGCCTCGCGGCCCATGGGTCGAACATCATCTTCCGCAAAACGTACGGCCTTACCCGCATCGGAAAAAAGCATGACATCGTGCTGACCATCGGTGATCGCAGCGCCAATGAGGTAGTCTCCCTCATCGAGTGAGCAGGCAATAATCCCGCGCTTGAGAGGCCGGGCAAAGGCGGTGAGTGGTGTCTTCTTTACTGTGCCCAAGGCCGTGGCCATGAAGACATAACGATTCTCTTCAAACCCCTTCACAGGAAGAATGACAGTGATCTTCTCCGCCTCTTCCAAGGGCCAGATATTGACCAGGGGCTTGCCCTTAGAGGCCCGCGACCCCTGGGGCACTTCGTAGACCTTCAACCAATAGACCCTGCCCCGATTGGAGAAGGCAAGAATCGTGTCGTGGGTGTTGGCAATAAAGAGTTGGTCTATCCAGTCGTCTTCCTTGGTGGCCGTCGCACTCTTTCCGCGACCACCCCGCCGCTGGGCCTGATACTCCGACAGAGGCTGGCTCTTCATATAGCCTGTGTGGGTCAGCGTGACCACCATGTCTTGCGGGGTAATGAGGTCCTCGGTCTGCAGCTCTTCGGCGTTATGCTCGATCACCGAGCGCCTTGCATCCCCGAATTCTTTACGGACTGCCTCAAGTTCATCCACCATGATCTGAGTAATGCGGGAGGGCTTTGACAAGATATCGAGCAGGTCTGCAATAGTCTCGATAATTTCCTTGTATTCAGAAACGATCTTGTCCTGCTCAAGGCCGGTGAGGCGCTGCAGGCGCATCTGGAGAATTTCCTGAGCCTGCACGTCGCTCAACCAATAGCCATCGGGCTTCAGACCATAGTCGGTCGAGATGCCCTCGGGCCGGAAGGCCTCAGCCACGGTGGTCTCAGTGGCCCGGGCGAGAAGTTCCTGCACCAAGGCCGCCCCCCAGGCACGCCCCATGAGGCCCTGCTTCGCCTCGGTGGGGCTCGGAGAAGCCTTGATAAGAGCGATCATCTCGTCCATGTTGGAGACGGCCACCGCAAGCCCCTCCAAGACATGGCCACGATCGCGGGCCTTGCGCAGCTCGAATACCGTTCTGCGGGTGACTACCTCGCGCCGATGGTCGAGAAATGCCTCGAGCATCTGCTTGAGATTGAGCGTACGGGGCTGACCATCAACCAGGGCCACCATATTCATGCCAAAACTGTCTTGGAGCTGGGTGTTCTTGTAGAGGTTATTGAGTACTACTTCGGGCAGCTCACCCCGTTTGAGCTCAATGACCACCCGCATCCCAGACTTGTCCGATTCGTCCCGGATATCGGAAATGCCCTCGATACGTTTCTCGTTGACAAGCTCCGCCATGCGCTCTTGAAGCACACGCTTATTTACCTGGTAGGGAAGCTCATCGATGATGATGGCCTGACGTGACCCCTTGTCGATATCTTCAAAGTGGGTCTTGGCCCGCATGACGCAGCGGCCTCTGCCGGTTCGGTATCCCTCCCGAACCCCCTCGATGCCGTAGATGATTCCTGCGGTGGGAAAGTCCGGTGCCGGAATGCATTCCATCAGTTCATCCACCGTGGCCTCAGGCGAGGCCAACAACTTCAGGCAGGCCGCAACCACCTCCGAGAGGTTATGCGGCGGAATATTGGTGGCCATTCCCACAGCAATACCCGATGAGCCATTAACCAACAGGTTTGGAATCTTGGAGGGCAGTACCAGGGGTTCGCGCTCTGAGCCGTCGTAGTTTGGCCCAAAATCGACGGTGTCTTTATCGAGGTCCTCAAGAAGATCATGGGCGATCTTCGCCAGCCGAATCTCGGTGTATCGCATGGCGGCCGCATTATCGCCATCGACCGAGCCAAAGTTACCCTGGCCGTCGACAAGCATGTAGCGCAAAGAAAAGTCTTGGGCCATGCGCACGATCGTGTCGTAGACGGCCGAATCGCCGTGAGGATGGTACTTACCGATGACGTCACCCACGATACGGGCAGATTTCTTGTATGCACGATTCCAGTCGTTATTGAGCTCGTGCATGGCAAAAAGCACCCGGCGATGCACAGGCTTTAAGCCGTCACGTACATCCGGAAGCGCCCGGCCAACGATGACGCTCATGGCGTAATCGAGGTAGGACCGACGCATTTCTTGTTCTAGGCTGACAGGCAGAGTTTCTTTTGCGAAGGAGTCCATAGCGTCTTTGTAAGGAATCAGGCCGAGGCGCCGATCTGAGAGTGACCGGCGAAAAAGCGGATTTTATCGGTTTTAAGCCGGTCACGCTGTGCGCATGTACCCCCCCGTTTCAGGGGCGGTGGCGGGGCTTGGCGCCCCAGAAATCTGGCTAAACCGCGAGGAGCGGCTTCTTGTTAGGCTCTACCGCACGGGTGCGACGGTTTGTAAGTCAGTCACCACTTCCTGACCAAACTCGGGGGAGAAGAGATAGGTATGTAATCGCTGAGCCACATTCTCGGGTCTCTGGAGGCTACCCGAGGACTTGAGGTCCTCGAACCGCTTGCGCATCGGGAAGGCCTCGGCCGAGGCGGACCGAATCTGGGCCTGCATGTCGGTATCAATGACCCCGGGGGCGAGGCTCGCAATACGGACCGGGTTTTTCTGTCCCTGCTGCTCTAGCGACATCGATCGGGCATGGTGGTCGAGTGCCGCCTTGGTGGCACAGTAGACATTCCAGCCAGCATAGGCGGTGCGCCCCGCCCCGCTTGAGATATGGACGATCCGTCGGTCGGCAGTCGACGGCGCGGCGCGTACGAAAGCGTTTGCCAGGACCAGCGCGGCGGCTACGTTTGCCGTGACCGCCTGGAGAATCTCCCTGTCGGGCTGGGCACCTACAGGCTCTATCGGCGAGAGAAGCCCAGCGTTGTTTAGTAATACGAGTTGGTCTGCCGAGGCAAGGTTCTTACGCCAGAGGTCAGAGGCGACGAGTGCAAGAAGCGCTGCTGGATCGGAGAGATCGACAGCCGTCGCCTCAAAGCGCCCAGCCCTAGGGGCTGACGAAGGTTGGCCAGAAGCCTGCGAAGTGGACCGCGACAGGCCCCAGACATCGATGCCGTCGGCAAGAAATTTTTTTACAAGCGCCGCGCCGAGGCCGCGGCTATGCCCAGTGACGATAGCGAGTGTTTTCATAGCCTTAAGTGTTGCATGTTTTGTGGCGCAGGCTATTGCGTGAGAGAGGCGGTCAGCGCATACTGCGACGGTTGAAAGAAATTGGGGCCGACCTGGTTTCGACGTGGGTAGTGAAGGAGCGCAGGGCATACCGAGGACCGATTCCCTCGTAAATCCATTCGGAAATTAATAAACGCCAACGACGAGCGTTTCGCTCTCGCCGCTTAAACCCGGCGGGCGCTGCACTGGTTCTCTGATGGGCCAGGCGGGGTAAAACCCGCAGCAGTGTCATTTACATCAGATCGACACCGGATAAGCCGTGGGTTCGGTGCCTAAAACAAGCGGATCGTCGGTTGCCGGCCTGTCTGTCGGCTAAGCAACTCGATTAAATCCAAATAGACCGACTAAGTATGTAGAACTGTCTTTGGAAGGCTTGCGGACGCGGGTTCGATTCCCGCCGGCTCCACCACAAATAAGAATGCCCCCTCGGGGCCTTTTTTATTTGTGTATCGAGGGTTTGAATAGAGAACCCGCGGACGCACCTGGGTAATCCTCCCCTTGAAGGAGTGCTTGCGACTCCATGTCAATCCTTGTTCGGTATTCGGTTCCGGTAAACATCCTCCTGCGGTGGGCGCAGCTGGACTGCTGGGGGTGCTAGAGTAAAAACCGACAGTGGACAGAAAGGGCGGCTTCAT
>JBEDFV010000125.1:0-4847 GCA_041175005.1 Pseudomonadota bacterium | reverse complement strand
GGCTGAGGCCTCGGGTACACCGTTGCGGGTCAAGCTTGGGTTAGACCCCACCGCGCCCGATCTCCATCTTGGGCACACCGTGGTGCTTAATAAGCTGCGTCAACTCCAAGACCTCGGGCACCAGGTAATCTTCCTGATTGGCGATTTCACCGCCCTCATTGGCGATCCTACGGGGCGAAACGCCACGCGCCCCCCTTTAAGTCCTGAGGACATTGCGACCAACGCCCAGACCTACTTCCGTCAGGCCAGCCTCATCCTTGATCCGGAAAAAACCGAGATCCGCAAGAACTCCGAGTGGTGCGAGCCTCTGGGCGCCCACGGCATGATCAAGCTGGCCGCCCAGGCCACGGTCGCCCGCATGATTGAGCGCGATGACTTCACCAAGCGGTATAAGGCCGGTACACCCATTTCCGTCCATGAGTTTCTCTATCCGCTGTTGCAGGGCTACGACTCGGTAGCCCTCAAGGCCGATCTTGAACTCGGCGGAACCGACCAGAAATTCAACCTCTTAATGGGACGCGAACTCCAACGTACCGCGGGCCAGGAGCCGCAGTGTGTTCTCACCATGCCGCTGCTCGAGGGTCTTGATGGCGTGGAGAAGATGAGTAAGAGCAAGGGCAACTATGTGGGTATTACCGATGCCCCTGCCGAGATGTTTGGCAAGCTCATGTCCATCTCTGACGACCTCATGTGGAAGTACTTTCTGCTGCTCTCCTTTCGCCCTCTCGGCCAGATCGAGGCACTTAAGGCAGAGGCCGCGGCTGGACGCAATCCTCGGGACATTAAGGTCGATCTCGCGTTAGAAATCGTGGAGCGGTTTCATTCCCGTACGGCCGCAGAGGCGGCGCTGGCGGACTTTGAGGCACGATTCAAGCAGGGAGAGATTCCTCAGGACCTGGTAGATATCGCCCTGGGCGCTGGCCCGCTGGGCATTATTCAGGCCCTCAAGCAGGCGCAACTGGTGGCCTCCTCCAGTGAGGGGGTGCGTAGCATCGAACAGGGTGGGGTGCGCATCAATGGGCAAAAGGTCTCTGATCGCACCCTTGAACTCACAGCAGGTACCTATGTATTGCAGGTTGGAAAGCGTCGGTTTGCGCGGGTGGTTATTACGTCGGCCTAAAACGGCTCCAGAGGCATTTTCGACATGACATCTATTGATAGACAGACCCTCCCCAGTAGTGCGGTCACCCCGACCCAGAAGCGGCGATTCTTGGCTCTTGCCATGGTGACGATTGCTGCGGTCTACTTTCTTATTCTCGTCGGAGGCTCCGTGCGCGCCTCGGGCGCAGGCATGGGATGCCCCGACTGGCCTCTGTGTTTTGGTCAGTTCATCCCCCCCACCTCTGAGGCGCAGCTGCCGCCCGACTGGCGGGTCACCTACGCCAATCGGGGCTATGACACCGCCGATTTCGACCCCGTAAAGACCTGGACCGAATACATCAATCGCCTTGTGGGCGTGGTCATAGGTCTTCTGGTAATTGCCACCGCGGCGGCCGCATGGCCCTATCGCCGAAAGGATGCGGCCGTCTTCTGGTCTGCTGTGGGGGCCCTTTTCTTTGTCGGCCTCAATGGCTGGATTGGATCCCAGGTGGTCGCCAGTAACCTGCGCCCGGTCATGATCTCGATGCACATGCTCCTGGCTTTCTTTGTACAGATGTTTCTTATCTATGCCGCGGTGCGCGCCTGGGCGCCGTCTCTCGGGGGCGGGCAGGCCAGTCATCGCCAGCCCCTGCCGTCGTGGTTTAAGGGCCTTGTGCTCTGGACCTTGGCAGCGCTTACGGTGCAGATCTTTCTGGGCATCCAAATTCGCGAGAGTGTGGATCTCATCTCGCGGCTCTCCACCGACCTCAGCCGCGATGAGTGGATCGAGGCGGTGCCCTGGATTTTTTACGTCCACCGGTCGTTTTCGTGGGTGGTGCTCGGCCTCTGTGGCTGGCTACTCTGGCGGGTCCATCAGAGCCCGCTGCGCCAGTCTTCGGCCGGTCCAGCGCTGCGACTCCTCGTGGCGCTGGTGGTCTTTGAGATGCTCCTCGGTGCCTCGCTCAATTACCTTGGGTTTCCCTTAATTGCCCAGCCTGTACACCTTCTGGCCGCCCATCTCATCTTCGGGCTGCTCTGGTTTCTCTGGGCGCTGCTCAAGGTCACCGAGCAGCAGGGCAGCACCGCAGAACCCACCTCCCGCCCGCCTTCCGTGGTCGCGCCCCTTTCTTCTTGATACAGGACCTCTATGTTTTCTCTCCAACAGACCTTTGCCCAGACCGACCCCGAGGTGGCCGCCGCGATTGCTGCAGAAAATCGCCGCCAGGAAGACCATATTGAACTCATTGCCTCGGAAAACTATGCCAGTCCTGCGGTGATGGCCGCACAGGGCTCTCAGCTCACCAACAAGTACGCAGAGGGCTACCCGGGCAAGCGCTATTACGGGGGCTGTGAACATGTCGATGTGGTCGAGCAGTTGGCCATCGATCGGCTCAAACAGCTCTATGGGGCGGAGGCTGCCAATGTCCAGGCCCACTCAGGCGCCCAGGCCAATACGGCCGTCTTTCTTGCCTTTTTGAACCCGGGCGACACCATCATGGGCCTCTCGTTGGCCGAGGGCGGTCATCTCACCCACGGCATGCCGCTTAACCTCTCAGGCAAATGGTTCAAGGTCGTACCGTATGGCCTGAACGACAAAGAAGAGATCGACTACGACCGCATGGAGTCGCTCGCACGGGAGCACAGGCCCAAGCTCCTCATCGCGGGGGCCTCGGCCTATTCGTTAAAAACCGACTGGGCCCGATTCGCCCGCGTGGCCAAAGAGATTGGTGCGGTCTTTATGGTCGATATGGCCCATTACTCGGGCCTCATTGCCGCAGGGGTCTATCCCAATCCGGTACCCCATGCCGATATTGTGACTTCCACCACCCACAAGAGTCTGCGGGGGCCGCGGGGCGGCATTATTCTCATGAAGGCTGAGCATGAGAAGGCCATTAACAGTGCCATCTTTCCGGGCATCCAGGGCGGGCCGCTCATGCATGTGATTGCCGCAAAGGCGGTAGCCTTCGGCGAGGCCTTAAAGCCCGAGTTCAAGGTCTATGGACAGAAGATTATTGACAATGCCCAGGCCCTGGCCGCGGCCCTGGTCGCAAGAGGCCTGCGGATTGTCTCGGGCCGCACCGAGAGCCATCTTATGCTCGTCGATTTGCGCGCCAAGAAAATCACCGGAAAGGCCGCAGAGGCTGCCCTGGGCCAGGCCCATATCACGGTGAACAAAAATGCCATTCCCAACGACCCCGAGAAGCCCTTTGTCACCAGCGGCATTCGCCTAGGCACACCGGCCTGCACCACACGTGGCTTTGGCGTTGCCGAGATGACCCAGGTCGGGCACCTCATTGCCGATGTCCTAGAGGCGCCAGAAGATGCGGCAGTCTCAGGGCGCGTGCGGGAGAAGGTGCAGGCCCTGACCGCTGCCTTTCCGGTCTATCGCTAGCCAGTAGGGCCATTACCTTCCATGATCTCCCCGTTTCTCATTCTGCACTGCCTGCGGTAATCCATGCGCTGTCCTGCCTGTGGTTCGCTCGACACCCAGGTGACCGACACCCGTATGTCGGAAGACGGGCTTGAGATTCGGCGGCGCCGTCGGTGCCTCGCCTGCGATCGTCGATTCAAGACGCTAGAAAAAATTGAGCTTTCCTTACCGATTGTGGTGAAGAAAGACGGCTCGCGGCATGACTTCGATTCGGTCAAGCTGCGCGCGAGCATGGCGCTCGCGCTGCGTAAGCGGCCGGTCCCATCCGATGTCCTTGAGCAGGCTGTCCGCAGCATTGAAGAGCAGCTATCCGCCGGAGGCGAACGCGAGGTGACCTCTCAGTTCATTGGAGAGTTGGTCATGAAGGCCTTAAAGCGGCTCGATAAGGTGGCCTATGTGCGATTTGCCTCGGTCTACCGCAGCTTTGAAGATGTCTCGGAGTTTCAGGCCCTCTTGGCCGAGGTCGGCCCGCGCCGTCGGGGCCGCGCCACCGGGCGCTCCGACGCATGAACCGCCTGCCGCGTTGGGCTGGCGCCTAGGTTATGTATTCGAGCCCCGATATTGCATGGATGCGCCAGGCCCTGGCCCTGGCCCGTGATGGGCTCTACACAACAACGCCCAATCCGCGGGTGGGCTGCCTTATTGTGCGGGAGGGGCGTGTGGTGGGTCAGGGCGCCCATCTGCGGGCAGGAGAACCCCATGCAGAGGTCTACGCATTGCGCGAGGCGCGTGAGCAGGCCCGGGGGGCAACTGCCTACATCACCCTGGAGCCCTGTAACCATATCGGCCGCACCGGGCCATGTACCCAGGCCCTGGTGCAGGCAGGCATTGCCTCGGTGGTGGTAGCCATGGAAGACCCTAACCCTCGGGTCAGCGGTCAGGGCCTTTCCCGGCTGCGTGCCGCAGGCATTGACGTACGCTGTGGGCTCCTTGCCGAAGAGGCACGGATGCTCAACCCGGGCTTTATCTCGCGTATGACTCGGGGGCGGCCCTGGGTTCGGGTGAAGCTTGCCAGTTCGCTCGATGGACGGGTGGCCTTGGCGTCTGGGGCGAGCCAGTGGATTACCGATGCGCAGGCCCGAGACGACGGGCACCATTGGCGGGCCCAGGCCTGCGTGGTGGCCACAGGCATGGGCACTTTTCTCAAGGACCAGCCCCGTCTGACCGTACGCGCGGTGGAGACCAGCCGTCCGCCTGCCCGTCTGCTGCTTGACCCCTCCTTGGCCGCAGACCCCGACGCCCCCTTCTTTAGCCTCCCCCAGGCCTGGGTCGCCACGGGCCTCCCACCGCAGGCCGTGGCCTCCAGTGCCACCGGCCAGCGCCTGCTCGCCCGCGG
>JBEDFV010000124.1:0-3605 GCA_041175005.1 Pseudomonadota bacterium | reverse complement strand
GCACCTTATTGGCCAACTCTTGAAAGAAGGTAGACGTGGTACGCCCGCACCCTGGACAGGCAATCACCAGGGGGGTGAATGCCCTGAGCCCCAAAACCTGCAACATTTCTTGGGCTACCACGACTTCGCGCCGCCGGTCTCCGCCGGGCTCGGGCGTGAGCGAGACACGAATCGTGTCGCCGATGCCCTCCTGCAGCAAGATACCCATGGCCGCTGTCGACGAGACGATGCCCTTACTGCCCATGCCGGCCTCCGTAAGGCCGAGATGCAGGGGAAACGCGCAACGGCGCGCGAGTTCGCGATAGACACTAATGAGGTCTTGTACCGCGGAGACCTTGGCCGAGAGACAGATCTTGTCTCGCCCCATGCCCCAGGCCACTGCCTGCTCGGCACTCTGTATTGCAGAGGTGACCAGCGCCTCGCGCATTACCGCGCCCGCCTCCCAGGGGTCT
Source organism: Pseudomonadota bacterium (assembly GCA_041175005.1). Lineage (GTDB taxonomy): Bacteria > Pseudomonadota > Gammaproteobacteria > Burkholderiales > Burkholderiaceae_A > Hahnella. The sequence continues at coordinate 3,153 of JBEDFV010000124.1, read as the reverse complement.
TTGCGGGAGGCGTTTTCATCCATGAGACGCGCCAGAAGCTCCTGATCGAGACTGCCCCAGTTCACGCCAATACGCACGGGGCGGTTGTATTTGAGGGCCGCCTCGACCATCGCCCCAAACTGGGTGTCGCGCTTCGCACCGCGGCCGACATTGCCTGGATTGATGCGGTACTTTGAGAGGGCCACCGCACACTCTGGGACCTCAGCAAGCAGCTTGTGGCCATTGAAATGGAAGTCCCCCACGAGCGGCACGGGACAATTCATCTTGTCGAGCTGCTCGCGAATGGCAGGCACCTCACGGGCTGCCTCAATGGTGTTGACCGTAATCCGCACGACCTCAGAGCCTGCGAAGGCCAGATCGCGCACCTGAATGGCTGTTGAAATCGCATCGGCGGTGTCAGTATTGGTCATGGACTGCACCACCACCGGCGCACCACCCCCCACCCGAACCACGGTGTCGTTCCACCGAATTTCTACGCCATGCGTCTTGCGTCGAACAGACGGCCCACAAGGAAAAGGTTGCTGGTCAGGCTCGGCCACCTCTGGCACGCGTGTGGTCATAGAGCTGCCCCCCCGGTCTGTGCTTTTTTCTGAATGGCAATGCGCTGGGTGATCTGGGTTCGGTCTTGTATGTCGCCGGCCAATTGCCCGCAGGCGGCATCGATGTCTTCACCGCGTGTCTTTCGAATCGTGGTGATGAACCCGGCCTGTGTCAGCCGGTCTGCGAATCCGCAGATGACACGGTATTCAGACCGCTGATAGCCAGAATTTGGAAAGGGATTAAATGGAATGAGATTGAACTTGCAGTCCACACCAGCCTGTGTCACGAGGTCGATGAGTTGCTGGGCATGGGCATGGGAATCGTTCACACCACGCAGCATCACATACTCGAAGGTAATGAAATCGCGTGGCGCCGCCTTCAAGTAGCGCCTGCAGGCCGCCATGAGTTCCCGCAGAGGGTACTTGCGATTGATTGGCACAAGGGTGTCGCGCAGCGCATCGGTGGGTGCATGAAGCGACACCGCCAAGGCCACGGGGCAGTCCTGCGAGAGCCGATCGATCATCGGAACCACCCCAGAGGTAGAGACAGTCACGCGACGCCGCGACAGCCCATAAGCATCGTCGTGCAGCATGAGTCTTAACGCAGGCACCACGGCATCGTAGTTCAAGAGTGGCTCGCCCATACCCATAAGCACCACATTAGAAACGGGCGCTGGCGTGGCGGGTCGGGCTGCAGGCGACGCTTCGCGATCCGCCTCAAGCAGACGGTTTGCCAGATGGAGTTGCCCGACGATTTCTGCAGTCGTCAGGTTTCTGGCAAAGCCCTGTTGTCCCGTGGAGCAAAACGGACAGGCCACCGTGCAGCCCGCCTGAGAGGAGACGCAGAGCGTGCCTCGGTCGTCTTCGGGAATAAATACCGTCTCAACCGCATTGCCCTGACCGGCATCGATCAGCCATTTACGGGTGCCATCCGACGACGTGTGGTCCTTGAGAATTGTTGGAACACCAATACAGGCCTCTTGATCGAGCCTGGCCCGGAATGTCTTGGCGAGATTGGACATGTCGGCAAACCGGGTGGCCCTCTGCTGATGCAGCCACTTGAGGAGTTGGCGCCCCCGAAAAGGCTTCTCACCAAGACCCACCACCCAGTCTTCCATCTGCTGGGGGGACAGGCCCAAAACATTCACTGGCAGGCCATCGGCCGGGCCTGCCGACGGAAAGGATGCGGGGCGCATACCGTAAGAAGGCGTCACGCCACCCGCGCGGGCTTAGCGCCCGAAGACCGCCAGAGAGGGAAAGAAGTACGCAATCTCTTGGGCGGCGGTGTCGGGACCGTCAGAGCCATGCACAGCGTTGGCGTCGATGCTGTCCGCAAAGTCGGCCCGAATGGTGCCGGGGTCGGCCTTCTTGGGGTCGGTCGCCCCCATCAGTTGGCGGTTTTTCGCGATCGCGCCTTCCCCTTCGAGCACCTGAACCATCACGGGCCCAGAAACCATAAAGTCGACAAGGTCTTTAAAGAACGGGCGTTGCGCGTGGACGGCATAAAAGCCCTCCGCTTCTCTCCGGGACAGGTACATCATGCGGGCGGCGACCACCTTCAGCCCAGCGTTTTCAAAACGGGTGTAAATCTGGCCGATCACATTCTTCGCAACGGCGTCGGGCTTGATGATCGAAAGCGTGCGCTCTACTGACATAACTTCGGTCCTTTTTTCGATAGAGGAATTGAATTTTTTACTGCTGCCCCACTCTAAAGTCTGTCATGTCTGCCTGACGCAATCCCGGGTTGTCTTTGGGGAAAGCGGCATCTGGCACGACAGGAAATCCCTAACGGATAAGGCAGTTAACGCTCTTTATATTGACTTCCTACGTAAACCCTAGATTATATCTGTTTGGCTTACCTCAAAAGGAGATTGACCGCCATGGTTCCACAATTCAACCCTGTTTCTAGTTCTGAGCGCGCGCCCTCTGGCATTCAGAATAGGGTTTTGCGCAACACCTACCTCATGCTCGCCGCCACCATGGTGCCCACGGTTCTTGGCGCCTACATGGGTATGGCCATGGGGTTTTCCTTCTTCGCGGGCAGCCCATTAATTGGCACCCTGCTCTTCTTGGCAATCGCCTTTGGCTTTTTCTTCGCCATCGAACGGTTCAAGCACAGCGTCGTCGGGGTTTATCTGCTGCTTGGCTTCACCTTCTTCATGGGCCTCATGCTCTCCCGTATCGTGGGGGCGGCGCTTGGTCTGGGTAATGGCGCGCAGCTCATTGCGGTGGCCGCCGGTGGCACGGGGCTGGTCTTTTTTGGCATGGCATCGCTCTCCACGGTGATCAAAAAAGACTTGAGCGGCATGGCCAAGTTTCTGTTTATTGGCGTCATTCTGATGATCGTCGCGTCGATTGCCAACATCTGGCTGCAGATGCCCGCGCTCATGCTCACCCTGTCGCTGCTTGCGGTGGTCATTTTTTCTCTCTTTCTTCTCTATGACCTGCAGCGCATCGTCAATGGGGGAGAGACCAACTACATCAGCGCAACGCTGTCGGTGTACCTTAGTGTCTACAACATCTTCAGCAATCTGCTCGTCTTGCTAATGTCTTTCTTCGGAAGCAGCAGAGAGTAATCGTCGCAACAGCGGGCCTTAAACGCCCGCGCGCGTTG
>JBEDFV010000123.1:0-11038 GCA_041175005.1 Pseudomonadota bacterium | reverse complement strand
GTCTTACCCGGTTCGGAGGCGAAGAACCCCGACCACCAGTCAAGGCGGTGGCCTACCAGACCTAGAATCACTAAGGCAGTAATCAACAACGCCAGTATTCGCGTCTTCACAGATTCCTCTCTCTATTCAACCCCGAGATTTCAACACGGCATCGACGCCCTGATTCGCCAGCGCGTCTGCCCGCTCATTATCCGGATGCCCCGCATGGCCCTTGACCCAATGCCAGGCCACCCGATGACGGGTACGTGCCTCGTCCAGACGCTGCCATAGGTCTTGATTGGCCACCGGCTTGCCCGCAGCCGTCTTCCAGCCCTTCTGCTTCCATCCTGCCATCCAGGTCTCAATGCCATTTTTGACATACTGCGAATCGGTGAAGAGGCGCACGCGGCAAGGACGATTCAAGGCATTGAGCCCCTCTATCACCGCCAGAAGTTCCATGCGGTTGTTGGTCGTCTGCGCCTCGCCACCGCAGAGCCCCTTTTCGTGCTGGCCAGCGCGCATCAACACACCCCAGCCCCCGGGCCCGGGGTTGCCCTTGCAGGCGCCATCGGTATAGAGGTCGACCTCTGCCATCGTCGCCTCGACCGATGCACGTGCATCCTCTCGGGTTCCCATCATCCGCCGATTCGCCGCTCTTGTCCGGCCACCCGGGTGGTGGCCACAACCCCGGCCCGCGACGACCGCCTTCGCTTCCAGCCAGCCCGCATCATGCGCAGCCCCTCGCGACGCTTGACCGCGACCAGCAGATAGACGGCCCCGAGCCCCGGCCACCAGCGCGCGCCGGCCGACTCAAGCCACCCCAATCGCGCCCACCAGGCCTCGCTGGCAACGAAGGGCCGATAGAGCCCGCAGGCGCCCGCCTCAGGCGCGAGGCCCAGCAGCCGACACCAGTCTTTGATGCGGCTTAGGCTCAGCCAATGGCCCTCGACCGGCGGAAAACGGGTAGTCGACGTGGGCCGATGCAGGGCCCAGAGACTCAAGGGGTTAAACCCGAGTATCACGATGCGGCCGTCGGGAATTAAGACCCGCTCTGCCTCACGCAGCAGATCGTGGGGCTGACTGATGAGTTCCAGGCAGTGGGCCATCACAATAAGATCGGTCGACTCACTCTCAATAGGAAGGGCCTCCGGCAGACAGACCAGCTGATTGGCCCCTGCAGGCATGGGCTGGGGCTGATAAAAACTCACCCGCGCGCGGCATGGCATACGGTTCATCTCTAGGGCATCGAGGGCTGATGGGCCGATCTGAAGCGCGCGGTAGCCAAAGCTGTCCTGCAGTCGCTCATTGAGCCAGGCCTGTTCTAGGCAGAGCAGTGCCCGCCCTGGAGGGCTCTCAAGCCAACGGTTCCAGGCAAAATAGGGGTTCTGCGGCAAATCGAAGGCGCTCCTGTTATGCACATCCACGCAATTCCAGCATTTGAGGACAATATCATCTGGGGGTTAGAGTCTGCAGGCGAACTGGTGGTGGTTGACCCGGGCGATGCCGAGCCCGTCATACGGGTCCTCACGTCGCAACACCTTGAGCTTTCTGCAATTCTGATTACCCACCATCACGGGGACCATACGGGGGGCGTCGCAACACTGAAGGACTACTGTCAGGCCCGGCAGTCTTCGCCCCTACGCGTCTTCGGACCGGCTCGCTGCCAAGACCATGGCGTAACCGACACTGTCGACGAAGGGGCTACCGTCTCCCTGTTTGGCGATTCGCTGCGTCTCTCGGTGCTCTTCTGCCCTGGCCACACCACCGACCATATTGCCTATTTCGGGGCGCCTGCGGGAAAAAGGCCCCTGCTTTTCTGCGGCGATACCCTCTTTGCGGGGGGCTGTGGCCGGCTGCTCGGCGGCACGGCCGAGCAGCTCTTCCAGTCGCTGCAACGGTTCGCTGCACTCCCCCCCGAGACGGCTGTCTACTGTGCCCACGAATACACCCTGAGCAACCTGCTTTTTGCCGCGGCCACCCTGCCCTCTCACCCTCAGATTAGCCAGCGGCTCGCAGATGTAAAGCATCTACGCGCTCAGGGAATCTGCACGCTTCCGTCGTCAATTGGGATAGAAAAGGCAACCAACCCCTTTCTTCTTGCAGATTCTCTAGAGGAATTTGCTGCCCGCCGGCGGGCCAAGGACAGTTTTCGCCCCGCTTGACCGTAAAATATTCGGATGAAACCAATTTTCCGTCGCCGACTTGGCGCGCCCGCCCTCGCCGGCCTTGCGGTGCTCGTCACAGCCACCCTCTCGGGGTGTGCTACCCAGACGCCCCAGACCCCTGATGCCGTGGTTGCGGTCTCCTCGGCCGCCGAACCCGCTGCTAACCCACAGACAGGCGCCCAACCGGGACAGACGCTGCCGGTCGCCCTGGCCGATGCCTCTGGGCCGATCTATGGCAATGCCACGCCCCTACTGCAACTGCCGCCGGGCGCCGTCTCTGGCACTCTAGAACCCTCCGATGGGACGGCCGTATCGAGCACGCCGGCTTTTGACAACCTGCTTGAGCGCATTCGGGCTGGCTTTGCCATGCCCGAACTGCCAAGCACGCTGGTCGATCGCCACACAAAGCGGTTTGTGTCGAACCCCGAATATCTCGCGCGGGTCTTTGATCGTGGCGGGCGCTACCTTCATCACATTGTGGAAGAGATTGAGGCCCGGGGCCTACCGACCGAACTCGCCTTATTGCCCATTGTAGAGAGCGCCTTTAATCCACAGGCCACCTCGCATGCAAAGGCCGCCGGGCTCTGGCAGTTCATTCCCTCCACCGGACGGATCTTCAATCTCTCTCAGAACTGGTGGATGGACGAACGGCGCGATGTCATAGAGTCCACCCGCGCCGCCCTGGAATACCTAGAGAAAATTTACGAACTACAGGGCAATGACTGGTTCTTGGCCCTGGCCTCCTACAACTGGGGAGAAGGGGCCGTTGGTCGGGCCGTACGCCGTAATAAGGCTGCAGGCAAACCCATCGACTACCTGAGCCTTAAGATGCCCAAAGAGACGGCCCACTATGTGCCGCAACTCATTGCTCTGAGGAATATTCTGCGCGATCCGCAGGCCTTCAACCTGTCCTTGCCCTTTGTCGAGAACAAGCCTTATTTCGCGGTCATTGACAAGAATCAGTCCATCGATCTGAAACTGGCGGCCGAACTGGCGGAGCTCTCGCTCGATGAGTTTCAGGCGCTCAACCCACATCTGCGCAGGCCAGTCATTACGGTCAGCCGCACCAACCGCGTGGTGCTCCCGGTAGAAAACATCGAGGCCTTCCACAGAAACCTGGAGACCCACCTGGCCAAAAAGCGGCCTCTGGTCACCTGGAAGCCCTACACCCTGAAAAAAGGTGAAACGCTGGCCAGCCTCGCAAAGAACACGGGCGTGTCTGCCGAGACTCTGGCCAAGGCCAATAGTCTCTCGAGCACCAACGCTCGCCTCATGCCCGGGACAACCCTTCTGGCGCCTGCCTCCGTTCAGGCCCACGAGGGCCCTGCCATTGAGACCGCACTCGCCCGATTTCCTGGCGCACGAACGGTGGAAGTCGTGACGGTTCCGGCAAAGACCTATCGCGTGCGCAAGAATGATTCGTGGGCCTCGATCGCCCGACGGTTTCGTGTCTCCGAGTCGAGACTAAAGAGTCTTAACAAGACAGTGCAGGAATTGAAGGCAGGTATGCGGCTCGTTCTTGTACCGGCCCGAAACCAGACGGTGATCACCGATGCGGCCGGTCGCAAGACCGTCGCTCGGTAATCAAGGTACAACGCCTTACGCGGTGAGACTCGACTTCAGGGTGTACATGCGCAGCCGACGCGAAAACTCCTCGTAGGCTGCAATGCCACTGGCCTCCGCCTGCTGACACCATTGCTGTAGCGCTGCCACGGCCTGCTCTACAGACAGACTCCGACGACTCCAGATGGCCTCAAACTCATGCCGCAGATCTGCGGCTTTGCGCACCAGGTCTTGCGACAAGAGCGAGGTTGCACTGGCCGAGGCCTTTGCAGCCGAGACCTTCTTTGCGAGCTTAGAGAGACGGGCCATGAGCTCGTACTTGCTGGAGATGACAGCCTGAATGGTATCGGCGTCGATTTCAAACTTATTGGGATTGAGGGCCACATCGGCCATAGGCAGCCTGCGGGGCTTGGCCATCCCAAAGACCTCTAGGGTACGGATGTAGAACCAGCCAATATCAAACTCGTACCACTTCGAGGAGAGCTTGGGCGAGGTGGCGTGGGCATGGTGGTTGTTGTGGAGTTCTTCTCCCCCGATAAGAATGCCCCACGGGAGAATATTGGCACTCGTGTCCGGGCTCTTGAAGTTGCGGTAGCCCCAGAAGTGCGCAATTCCGTTGATGACCCCGGCAGCAAAGAACGGGATCCACATCATCTGCACCGCCCAGACCGCGGCGCCGACCACACCAAAGAGGGCAATATTAATGAGCAGCATGAGGCTTACCCCATGAGCGCTGCGTCCGGTGTAGACCACACGCTCAAGCCAGTCATCAGGGCAGCCGTGGCCGTAACGATCGACGAGTTCTTTGTCTTTCGCCGCGTCACGATAGAGGTCGGCCCCCTGCCAGAGAACGACCGAGAGGCCCTTGGTCATGGGGCTATGCGGATCGTCTTCGGTCTCGCATTTTGCATGGTGCTTGCGGTGAATGGCCGCCCATTCTTTGGTGACCATACCGGTGGTGAGCCACAGCCAGAACCGAAAGAAGTGTGACACCACGGGGTGGAGTTCTACGGCCCGATGTGCCTGGCATCGATGCAGGAAAATTGTGACGCCTGCAATCGTAATGTGGGTAACGACCAGGGTGTAGAGAACAATGGCGGACCAAGACCAGCCGGTCAGGCCATATTGAACAAACGCGAAGAGACTATCCAAAAAACGCTCCCTGTAAGAGACAGCTTATAGAAAGATATATTTCCGAAAATTGTCTCATTTTTCATGCGTCTTCAACAGTTTTTTGCAGGACCACGGCAAAAAATCCGTCGGTAGACGAGCGGTGCGGCCAGAGTCGAAAAACGCCCTCTGTGCTAAAGGCGGCCCAGGACGCAGGAAACGCGATACCTTGGCGCGAAAAGACCTGATCGGCAGGCAGCACCGCAAAACCCGGCACCCGGGCGAGAAAGGCGGCCAACTGGTCCTCATTTTCAGAGCGTTGGGTGCTGCAGGTGGCATAGACCAGGCGCCCGCCAGGCGCCACCAAGGCCGCCGCCGCATCGAGTATGTCCCTCTGAAGAGTGAGGAGACTCGCCTGGTCCTCGGGCTTCTGACGCCATTTCAGATCCGGGTTGCGCCGTAGCGTGCCCAGCCCAGAGCAGGGCGCATCGACAAGCACAAGGTCTGCCTTGGCGCGAAGACGCTTGAGTCGATCATCGCGCAGGCTCGAGAGCGCAATAGGCCAGACATTCGACAGCCCACTGCGCGCGAGCCGTGGCTTTAGTCGGGTGAGGCGTGGAGCCGAACGGTCGAGGGCATAGAGCCGCCCGGTGTTGTGCATCAGGCTGCCCAAGGCCAGCGTCTTACCCCCTGCCCCTGCACAGAAGTCCACAACCGTCCGGCCTCGGCCCGGCGCGCAGAGTCGCACCAGAAGCTGGCTACCAAGGTCTTGTACCTCACACCAGCCCTTCTCAAAGGCCTCGGTCTTCTGTAATGCCGGCCGCCCCCAGACCCGTAAGACATCCGGCAGTCCCTCTACGCCCTGCGCCCGAATTCCCGAAGCGGACAGGGATTGCACAACCTGCTCAGCGGTGGCCTTCAGCGTATTGACCCGCAGATCGAGCGGGGCCGGCGCATCCATGGCCTGCGCGAGGGCCTGCGCCTCGGAATGCGGCAGTTGGGCCGTCCAGTCACTCCAGATCCAGGCGGGAATGGCATAGACCACCTCCGCCGGCAGGCCCTCAGCCTCTAGGGCGGCCCTCAGCCAGAGACGTTCTCCCTCAGAGAGCTCCGAGACAATGCGGTCGAAGCCAACGCCCAGGGCCGCCGCCATCATCGCCCGGCGACGCGGAGTCGACGGGCCGTCGGGCGCAAAGCCAGTGGCGGCAAGCTGCTCGGCGATCCACTGCCAGCGGCGAATCGCGGCAAAGGCCGACTCCGCCAAGAATGCCCGGTCTTTGGGGCCCAGCCCGGGATTGGCCCGAAAAAAGCGATGGACCACCCCATCGGCGGTTCCTGAAAGCCTTCGATCGCCGCGAGAAGCGCGGCGAGGCGTACGAACCTGTCAACTGAACGGTCCACTGAGCGGTCACCTGAGCGGTCCAGAGCGACACGCTTGCCGCGCGGGGAGGGGCGACGACGCCCGGAAGACAAACTAGCCATGGCTAAGCGCCTAAAGAGGAGGGGCCGCTGCGGTTCATTCCGAGCAGCGGGTGAAGCAACAAGGGGCGAAAGCGCTCGGGCTCTGCGATCCGCCATCCCTGCCCGTCCCAGCCCACGACCCCGGACAGAATCGCCTGGACCGCAGACGGATAGAGCTGATGCTCCAGCGCAAGTACGCGTGCGGCAAGCGACTCGGTGTTGTCATCAGACCACACGGGGACGACTGCCTGGGCCAGAATCGGGCCATGGTCGAGCTCAGCAGTCACCGCATGCACCGTCGCGCCGTGCAGCCGAACGCCTGCCTCCAGTGCCCTGCGATGGGTATCCAGCCCGGTAAACGCCGGAAGCAGCGAGGGGTGGATATTGATCAGGCGACCAGCCAAGGCCGCACAGAAGCCTGGAGACAAGATACGCATGAAGCCCGCGAGGACCACCAGATGAGGCGCAGACGCCAGGACCTCGGCAAGCAATGCCTGATCAAACGCAGGCCGATCCGGGAAATGGCGATGGCAGACGACTGAAGTGGCGAGCCCCTCGGCCTTAGCCCAGGCCAGACCCGCCGCCTCCGGCTCGTTGGAAATCACCCGCAGGGAAGGCATCGGCCCATCCGAGGCACGGAAAGCATGTACCAGGGCCTGCAGATTGCTCCCCCGCCCAGAGATGAGTACCGTCAATCGCGGGCTTTCCAGGGTCGTGCTGGCCTGGAGGTTGCCGCCCATGGGCTGCCCAGGCGGAGAGGAGGTCTGCGACATAGCCTGGCATTCTAAAGGCAGAAGGCAGAACCGCAGCGCCAAGGCGCAACCAGCCCGCCGAATCGACGCAAGTCCTTATACTTGCGTGTTTGCGCGAGGACGCCGCCGCATCTCCAAAACCCCATCGGCCATGACACTCGGTCATCGACTTCTTCTCACCCCACCACTGGCCTACTCCGCAGGCGAGCCAGACATGCCTTTGCGCTCAGGCCTGCCGGGGCTGCAAGGGGCCTTTACGCCCCCAGGCCCGAGGCGGGAGTCCCGTGGCACTCGGGGACGATCGATTGCGATTGGCAGCTTCGATGGCCTGCACCTTGGGCATCAGGCGCTGCTCACCGCCTGCCAGAAGGCAGCAGAGGCAGGGGGTCTCTCCACCTGCGTGCTGAGTTTCCATCCCCACCCGCGTGGCTTCTTTCAGCCAGACCAGACACCCGCCCGGCTTCTGCCCCTTCGCGATAAGGCCCTCGAACTCGCAGCCCTAGGCATCGAAGAGGCGGTTCTTCTGAGATTTAATCGCGCTCTGGCATCGACCTCGGCAGAGGAGTTTGTCGCGGACATTCTCGTTAAACACCTGGACTGCCAGCATGTGGTGGTAGGCGAAGACTTTCGATTCGGGGCGCGGCGGCAGGGCGATGTCGGGCTCCTGCAGACACTCGGGGCAGCGCTCGGTTTCGGGGTGACGGCCATCGGGGCGGTCTGCGCGGAGGGCCTGCGCGTCTCGAGTTCGCAGCTACGGGAGGCCCTCAAGGCAGGTGACCTTGCTAAGACCGAGGCCTTACTCGGCCGCCGCTACCGCCTCTCGGGCCGCGTACGACATGGTCAGAAGCTTGGTCGCACCCTCGGCTTTCCCACCTTAAATATCGCGATGCCTTCCGACCTGGCAGCACGCGGTATTTTTGCCGTGGAGGTCGAGGGCCTCAATGAAGGCCCCCCTCTTTTAGGCGTTGCCAGCCTCGGGAGACGTCCCACGGTGGAAGACCAGGGCAGAATGCTCTTAGAGGTCTTTGTCTTTGACTGGCAGGGCGATGCCTACGGTCGCCGGGTGCGGGTGACCCTGAGACAATTTATTCGTCCCGAGGTGCGGTTTGACTCCCTTGAAGCGATGACCCTACAGATGCACAACGACCTCGCCCAGGCGCGCGCATTTTTTCGCAGAAAGTAACTCTAAAAACCATGTCGGCTGATCAAGACCTTTCCTCCACGTCCACAGACCCCAGCGTTGACTATCGAAACACGCTGCATCTGCCCGCGACCGACTTTCCCATGCGCGGCGACTTAGCCAAACGCGAACCCCAGTGGGTCGCCCAGTGGCAAGGCGAAACGCCCGAGCAAGGGGTCTACCACCGCATTCGGGTGGCCACCGCCGGACGTCCGCTGTTTGTACTGCACGACGGTCCCCCCTATGCCAATGGCGATATTCATATCGGCCATGCCGTCAACAAGATTCTCAAGGACATGATCGTCAAGTCCAAGGTCACTGCGGGGTTTGATGCGCGCTATGTGCCGGGCTGGGACTGCCACGGCATGCCCATCGAGATTCAGATCGAGAAGCAGTTTGGCAAGAGCCTGCCAACGGCCGAGGTCCAGTCGAAGTCTCGGGCCTATGCCGAAGAGCAGATCCTGCGGCAGAAGAAAGACTTCGTTCGCCTGGGCGTGCTCGGGGCCTGGGAGACGCCTTATAAGACCATGGACTTTCGTAACGAGGCCGATGAAATTCGGGCCTTAAAGACGATTGTCGAGAAGGGCTTTGTCTTTCGCGGACTCAAGCCCGTGAACTGGTGCTTTGACTGCGGTTCTGCCCTGGCCGAGGCCGAGGTGGAGTATGCAGACAAGTCTGACCTCGCAGTCGAGGTGGCCTTCGCGGCCTCGGAGGCCACGCGGCAGGCGCTCGGCAAGATCTTTCAAGAACATGTCCAGGGCCACCAGACGAGTACCGGTACGGGCACTTCGACCAACGCCCAAGACCGCTCGGCCGCTATTGCCGCGCTTCTCTCAGGGCCGGGTGCGGCAGTGATCTGGACGACGACCCCCTGGACCCTACCTGCCAACCAGTCGCTCAACGTGCACCCAGAGGCCCCGCTGGCCCTGGTGCGTCTCACGACTCACGTGGCAACGCCAAGCCTCGCAGCCCTCACCGCGAAGAAGACCGCCACAGAGCCGGCACCCGTCGTCTGGTCTGCCCCACGGGCCAGCAACGCACGATGGCTTTTACTGGCCAGCGCCCGCGTCGAGGCCTGCCTCAACGACTGGGGCCTTTCCGGAGAAATCGTGGCCGAGGCGCCGGGTGCGGCCTTTACGGGCCTGGGGTTTGATCACCCCCTGGCAGAGGCCCATGCGGGCTATCGCCGTCAGGCCTGGGTCATTCCTGGCGAATATGTCACGCTGGACTCCGGTACCGGCATTGTCCACTGCTCGCCCGCCTACGGGGTGGATGACTTCAATGCGTGGAAATCGGATGGCCGACCCGAATCAGAAGTGCTTAATCCTGTCATGGGCGATGGTGTCTATGCGGGGAGCCTTGCCCTCTTCGGCGGCCAGCATATCTGGAAGGCCAACCCCCAGGTGGTGCAGGCCCTGGCCTCCGTGGGAAGCCTACTGCGGGTAACACGGTACGACCACAGCTATATGCACTGCTGGCGGCACAAGACGCCGATTATTTATCGCGCGACCAGCCAGTGGTTTGCGGGCATGGACATCGCGCCGGCCGAAGGCGGAGGGAGTCTTCGCGAACGGGCCCTGGCCGGCATTGAGGCGACCGCCTTCTACCCCGGCTGGGGTAAGGCCCGCCTCTACAACATGATTGCCAACCGGCCCGACTGGACGCTCTCCCGCCAGCGCCAATGGGGCGTGCCCATGGCCTTTCTTCTCCACAAAGAGACAGGGGCGCTACACCCCTACACGCCTGCGATCTTCGATGTCGTGGCGAAGGCCGTCGAGGCCGGCGGCATTGAGTCTTGGCAGTCGCTCTCGGTCGAGGCGATTCTTGCTGCGATCAAGGCCCAGCCCCAAGCCCCCACACCATTGTCTGCCGAGGTGATGGCCCGCACCACTGCCGGTGCCTCCGCGCAGACGCTGCTTGCCGCGGCCTTCGATGCCCAGCAGTGGGAGAAAAACCGAGACACGCTCGATGTCTGGTTTGACTCCGGTACTACCCATGCCACGGTGCTGCGCGGATCGCATGCCGCGCAGTCTGCCTTCCCAGCCGACCTCTATCTGGAGGGCAGTGACCAGCACCGCGGATGGTTTCACTCATCTCTGCTCACCAGCTGCATGATCAACGGCGTGCCCCCCTATAAGGCCCTGCTCACCCATGGCTTTGTGGTCGACGGTCAGGGCCGCAAGATGTCGAAGTCGATGGGCAATGTGGTGGCGCCGCAGAAGGTCTCAGAGTCGCTTGGGGCGGAGATCTTGCGGCTCTGGGTGGCCTCCACCGACTACTCAGGCGAACTCTCGATCTCCGACACCATTCTGAAGCGGGTGGTGGAGGCCTATCGTCGCATTCGCAATACGCTTACCTTTTTGCTGGGCAACCTGAGCGACTTTGACCCGACGACCGATGCCGTGCCCGCTGCAGAGATGCTCGACATCGACCGCTATGCCTTGGCCCTGACAGCCCAGTTACAACGATCGATCTTGGAAGACTATGCGGCCTTTAGCTTTCATCCTGCCGTGGCCAGGCTCACGAGTTTTTGTTCCGAAGATCTGGGCGCCTTCTACCTCGACATTCTCAAAGATCGGCTGTACACCACACAGAAAAAAGGACTGCCTCGCCGATCGGCCCAGACCGCCCTCTGGCAGATCACCGACAGCCTGCTGCGCCTGATGGCACCCATTCTCTCCTTTACCAGCCACGAGGCCTGGGAGATTTTCCGTGGCCCCAAAGGCAGCGACACGGTCTTTGAGCATGCCGCGGCCACGCTCCCCGCCCTGCCCGATGAAGAGGCTTTGCTGGCGCGATGGGCTCAGATTCGCGCCGTGCGCGGCGAT
>JBEDFV010000122.1:0-15250 GCA_041175005.1 Pseudomonadota bacterium | reverse complement strand
CGCAATACAGCTATGAGCAGTGGGCGCTCGAGATTGGCGCCGTCCAACGCTACCTTAAGGATAAGGGCCTGCGACGTGGTGACAGGGTGCTCACGGTTCTGCAGAACCGTACGGAGGCGGCCACCCTGCACTGGGCCTGTCAGGCCAGCGGGATCACGATTGTTCCCGTGAATTGGCGCTCCAAGCCCGAAGAAATTGACTTCTTCGTGGAAAATGCCGAACCGGCACTAAGCGTCGTGGAGCCAGTCTCCTGGGAGAACTGGAAGACCAGCCAGAGTGCCCGGCATCTCGCGACGCTCACCTGCGGCCCCACCCCCCTTGATGGCCAGGCCGACACCTATGAGGCCATTCGCAGTCAGCGCGCTATGCCTCAGGCGAATGCATCCCCAGAGGACTGGTCTGTGATGCTCTATACCTCGGGTACCACTGGCAGACCAAAGGGCGTGCCACGACGACAGCGGGCAGAGCGGGCGGCGGCGATTGCCCATGTGGCGCAAAACCAATACCGCATGCACGAGACAACGGTTGGGGTAATGCCTCTGTATCACACCATGGGGGTCCGCACCCTCTTGGCGATGGGCATTACCAACGGTACCTATGTCGCCTTCCCGCGTTGGAACCCAGAGGCATTTATCGCGGCCATTGAGTCCCAACGAGCAACCCATCTCTATCTGGTGCCAACCCTCTATCACGACATGCTGAATGCGGCCGGCTTCCGACCCGAACGGGTTTCCTCGGTACGTAAGCTCGGCTTTGCCGGCGCCCCAATGCACGATGCGCTGCTGCTGCGTCTTCAAGAGACCTTCTCTCCGGACCTCTTTGTCAACCACTACGGCTCCAGCGAGATATACACCTACGCCATCAATCAACAGGCAGTCAGAAAGCCCGGAAGTGCCGGACGCCAGGGGCTCAACGCGCGTTTACGTGTCGTCCCGTTTGACGCAGGAGAGACAGCTACGGACCCCTCACAGACCTGTATGCCACGCCAGGAGGGCCAGATTATCTGTGACATGCAGAGCGATGAGGCCTTTGAGGGCTACTGGAAGCGACCGGAGGTCAATACGCGGTCAATCCGTGACGGATGGTTCTTTACGGGGGATACCGGCTACTTTGACGAGGAAGGCGAACTCTTCGTGACTGGGCGCGTAGACGACATGATCATCTCCGCCGGTGAGAACATCTCGCCGGTGGAGATTGAGTCAGTACTGTCACTACACGAAAGGATCGATGAGGTCGCCGTGGTGGGCCTGAAGGACGAACGACTTGGGCAGAAGGTGGTGGCCTTTATCAAGCCCGTGAAAGATCGTGTACCCGCCGAGGAACTCGATGCGCACTGCCGAGATTCCGACCTCATGAATTTTAAGCGTCCCCGCGAATACATCTTTGTAAAGAGTATTCCGAAATCCCCTGTCGGAAAGATTCTTCGCAGGCTGCTGGTGGCCGGCGAATTTGAACCCCTGTAAATGGAGCAGCTGACCCCTATGACCGATCTGAAACACCCCTTAAGTAACCTTCTAGAGACGCCAGACGGATTCCGCATCGAGATTGATGCAGGCCGAAAGCGTGCCGACATTGTGCTTTCTCGGCCGCCGTTCAATATCATCGCCATGGCCCAGCGCGATCAACTACGCGCCGCCTTCGAGGCGCTCGATGCCGATGACCGCGTGCGTGTGATTGTGCTGCGGGCCGATGGCGAGCACTTTTCCAGTGGCGGCGATATAAAGGGATTTCTACAGGCATCCCCCGAGCATGTATCGCGACTCGCATGGAATATTGCGGCACCGGCCCGTTGCGCAAAGCCGGTTATTGCTGCGAATCAGGGCTATTGCTTTGGCGTGGGCTTTGAGATTTCTCTGGCCTGCGACTTCCGCATCGCTACAGACACCACCCTGTACGCACTTCCGGAACAGAAACTCGGACAGATTCCGGGCTCTGGTGGCTCGGCACGACTCCAAAAGATTGTCGGCATCGCACGTACCAAAGACATTGTCATGCGTTCGCGACGTATCTCCGGGCAGCAGGCCTACGACTGGGGCGTGGCAACCGAGGTGGTACCCAACCAGAGCCTCGGTACGGCCACCGACACCCTGGTCAACGAGCTGATTGGCTTCTCGCCGATTGCCCAGCGCACCGCCAAGCGGCTTCTTAATGAGACAGAAGACGCGTTCCTGAGCACGGCCATTGAGATCGAGGGGCACTGCTATGGGCAGTTGCGGACCTCAGAAGACTTCAAAGAAGGGGTGGAAGCATTCCATGCAAAGCGTCAACCCCAATTTGTAGGGAAGTAGTCCATTTACTGACACCAAGGAGACGCAATGAAAAACATCAAAGCACTGACGCTTTCGGCCCCGCTTTCAGCCCTTTTGTTAGCCATGACACCAGGCCTTCAGGCTCAGCAAGGCCCCATCAAAATCGGCGTGGTTACCCCCTTATCGGGGACCTATACCGGCATTGGACAGCAAGTCCGGTGGGGCCTTGAATTGGCCGTAAAGGAGGTCAATGCCTCGGGCGGGGTTATGGGCCGCCAGATCGAACTCCTCTTTGAGGACAGTGAGGCGAATCCAGCCGTTGCGACCCAGAAGGCAGAGAAGCTCTTTCAGGTTGCAAAGGTCGACTTTCTTACCGGTACCGTAAACTCCGGCGCCACATTGGCGGTGGGGCAGATCGCGGAGCGCAACGACCGGCTAATGGCGACCACAGTCTCTTTTGCAGACTCCATTACCGGTGACCGCTGCTCCCCCAATGTCTTTCGGGTAAACGCCCGCGCGGGCATGCAGTCTGCAGCGCTCGCGGCCTGGATGGTGAAGGAGAAACCAAACGCCAATGTCTTCTTTTTAGGCCCCGATTACGAGATGGGCCGCAGTACGGTTGCCGCATTTAAGGCGGCAGCAACAGCCAAAGGCGCGAAAGCGGTTGGCGAGGTATTTGCGCCCCTGGACAACAAAGACTACTCGCCCTACTTCGGACAGATACGATCAGCCAAGCCCGAGGTCATTTACACCTCGGTTGCAGGCAATGACACCGTCCGCTTCTTTAGCCAGATGGCGGAGTATGGGGTGAATAGAAATGTCATTCTGGTCGGTGCCTCCGGTACGGTGACGTCCCAGAACCTTCCTGCGATTGGCAAGGCTGCCGAAGGCTTTGTCACTGGCGTAGGGTATTCGCCAAAGATCGACAACCCCGCCAACAAGAAGTTTGTTGCCTCCTTCCAGGCCGCTTATAAGACGCTTCCTGATCTCTATGGCGCGGATTCTTATGGGCTCGTCTACTTCTACAAGGCGGCAGCAGAAAAAGCCAAGTCTGTAGAGACCGCCAAGCTGCGCGAGGCGATGCGGGGTCTTTCTTGGGACACACCGCAGGGTAAGAAGTCCATGCGGGCGGGAGATCATCAGGCGATGCAAGAGATGCTTGCCGTACGGATTGAAAACGGCGAGTTCAACATCATTGGTCGGGTGAATCCAGACGACGCCATCGGCGCCGACATCTGCACCCGGTTCTAAGACGATAGACCACATCCAGCGGGCTCTCACTGCGGGGCCTGCTGGACTTCTGTGCGGACTCTCCTATGATCGAAGCCCTGCAATTTGTCTACGCGCCCCAGATTATCAATGGGCTCTCTATTGGCATCGCGGTCATCTTAATGGCCCTGGGGCTGACCATCATCTTTGGTCTGCTCGATGTCATCAACATGTCTCATGGAGAGTTCTACGCGGCAGGTGCCTTCATTGGCCTTACGCTTCTGGGACTCGGCATACCCTTCTGGCTCTGTGTCGCGATTATTCCGCTTCTCATGTTTCCGATTGGCATGGCCACAGAGCGCTTTCTGATTCAGAGAGTCTTTAACTCAAAAGATCGCCACATTCTTACCCTCCTCTTGACCTTCGGCATTGCCATTGTTCTTGAAGATGTCTACAAGATTGTCTGGGGTGCAAACCCGCTACGGATTGACGTGCCCATTCCAGGCGCCACGGAGATATTAGGGGTCTTCTTCCCCAACTACCGCATCTTTCTCATGGGCTTTGGCGCACTCATTATCTTTTCAGTCTGGGCACTGATCTACAAGACCGCGCTTGGATCGGTCATTCGTGCCTCGGCCTTCGATCGGCATATGACCGCGTCGTTGGGAATTCGGGTCACCCGCATCTATGCCATCACCTTTGGGCTAGGGGTTGCCCTGGCTGCGCTGTCCGGACTATTGCTGGCCCCCATTTACTCGGTCTTCCCCACCATGGGCCGCGATTTCATACTGCTGGCCTTTACCGTCGTGATTGTCGGTGGCCTAGGAAGCATCAAGGGCGCCGTCGTGGCGGGAATCGCCCTGACCCAGCTCCAGGCGCTGTCAGCGCTTTTTATCTCACCGGTCTGGTCAGACCCGCTGGTCTTTACCGTGATGGTGATCGTCTTGATGTTCAAGCCCTCTGGCCTCTATGGAGGGCTCAAGAATGGATAAGGCCGCGCGACGCGCGATTCGGATCACCGAGATCTCCCTTCTTCTGGCTGCCCTAGCCCTCTTTGTAGTCGGAAGTATTTCTGGCGATACCTTTTACTTAAGGCTGGCCACCGAGGCACTCATTTTCGGTGGACTCGCACTCTCGGTGGACCTCCTACTTGGCATCGTGGGGCTTCTGTCTCTTGGGCAGGCGCTCTATTTTGGCTTTGGCGCCTATGTGTCTGCCTTGGTATTAAAGGAGATCTCTCCTTCCCTGGCTTTGAGCCTCCTGGTCGTTATCCTTGCCAGCGCTGCTCTGGGATATCTGGCGAGCTTTATCGCGCTGCGCTCCAAGGGGGTCTACTTCGCCCTCATTACCTTTGGACTCGCACAGATCATGGCCAAGGCCGTCTACAACACCCGTGAGCTTGGGGCCTCCGACGGACTGATCGGCGTGCCCGTGCTACAGGTCTGGACGCCGCTTGGCCCCTTAGACACAGCAAACCCGGGTGTACTGTTTGGTATTACGCTGCTCATTATTGGTGTGCTCTACGGCGTATTGCGCTATCTGCTCACCACGCCCATGGGCCAGATATGGCGTGGCGTGCAGTCCAATGAGCACAGGCTCGAGTTTATTGGCGTTGACCCGCGTGGACCCAAGCGCTTTGCTTTTGTCATAGCGGCCATTGTTGCCGCGGTATCCGGCGCACTCTACCCCGTGCTGCGTGGCTTTGTCTCGCCTGAGCTTCTCTACTTTGCCGTCTCCGGAAACGCGGTTATTACCGTGATTCTCGGGGGCGTTGGAACATTGATTGGCCCCATCGTTGGAGCGGTCTTGCTGACTCTTTTCAAGTCTGTGGTCGGAACCTTTACCGCGCACCATCACATCATCGTAGGCATCATCTTCGTTATTGTGGTCATTCAAGCACCCAAGGGACTCGTCGGGTTCCTGGTCGGGCGCCTGAATCGAAAGTCCGAAGGAGCCCCAGATGGCCGCGACTGAAATCGACGCACCCACCGTGGTCCTTGAGGCCCGACAACTGAGTAAACGATTTGGGGGATTACGGGCTGTCGAGTCCGTAGACTTCAGCATCACCCGTCATGGCGTCACCTCCATCATTGGGCCAAACGGGGCAGGAAAAAGTACCTTCTTTAACCTCGTGAATGGCGCACTCCTGCCCGATAGCGGTCATGTTCTTCTCGAGGGGGAAGACATCACGCGATTGAGCCCATCGAAGAGACTGGCTAAGGGTATGGCCAGATCATTTCAGATTACCAACCTCTTTTCAGATCTCACGGTGCTCGACAATCTGCGCCTCGCCTGCCAATTTCTTGAGCCCAAGGCAAGCCTCTTTCGCCCCCTAGCGAAGAGTCGGATCGCAGACGCCCGATGCGAAGAACTTCTTAGCGAATTTACGCTTGAAACGTATGCGTCTATGCGTGCGGGCGCCCTCTCTCACGGACACCAGAGACGCCTTGAGATTGCGATGGCCATGGCAGCACGCCCCAGCCTTCTCCTGCTCGATGAGCCGACCCAGGGGATGTCACATGCCGATACCCATGAAACCGCACAACTCATCGCGGCACTCGGTGGGCACACCACCATCCTTCTCATCGAGCATGATGTCGATCTGGTCATGAGCCTCTCCAAGAAGATCATGGTCATGTCGCAGGGAGAGAAGCTCGCCGAAGGTAGCCCCGACGCGATCAAGGGCAACCCGGCCGTTCAGGCAGCCTATTTTGGGGAGGCGGTCTAATGCTTCTAACGCTCAAGGACGTTCATGTTTCGATCGGCCTCTCCCATATTCTCCATGGGGTGACGCTGCATGTTGCACCCGGTGAGGTGGTCGGCCTCTTTGGACGTAATGGGGTGGGAAAAACCACAATCGTAAAAACCATTGCAGGCTGGCTGGCGCCATCATCCGGGGCCATCACTTTCAATAGTGCCCCCATTGCAGGCCTCGCCTCGGACCGCATCTGCCACCTCGGAATCGGGCTCGTACCCGAAGATCGGCGCGTCTTTCCCGGACTTACGGTAGAAGAAAACCTTCGCCTCGGGCTCATGCAGGTAGAGCGCCAAGCCCGAGCTGCGGCAGAGGAGAAACTTCGGGGGGTCTATGCGCGGTTTCCAAGACTACAGGAACGCCGATACCAGCTTGGCACAACGCTCTCGGGCGGGGAACAACAAATGCTCTCTATCGCCCGCACCCTGGTGGGCAGCCCGAAGCTTATTCTTATCGATGAGCCCACCGAGGGCCTTGCGCCAATGATCGTACGAGATATCTTCCAGACCATCCGCACCCTGCGGTCACAGGGCATTGCGGTCCTGCTCATCGAGCAGAATGTTCACAATGCCCTCACTGTCTGCGATCGGTTTTATGCCATCGAGCGCGGACAGGTGGTACTTGAAGGGCGCGCAGACGATGCAGAGGCTGTCCGCGGCCTCATGGGGGCAATTAGCGTCTAGTAACCTCTGGCAACAGGGACTGTCGACAGGCACTCAGCGCGGCATCAACAACGACAGCGGCCGACGGCCGGGATCTGCAAGAAAAGCCGGTAGCCGGCGCGGAACCGCATCAAGCGCCTGAATAGCCAGATCGGGCCGGTTACAAATAAGCGTAGCGTCGCACCCCGCCTCAAAGGCCGCCTGGGCGCGATCGGCCACATCGGCATAGACGGCAGCGCCCGCCATCGAGAGGTCGTCGCTAATCACCACCCCTTCAAACCCAATACGCCCCCGCAAGACCTCACGAATCCAACGCGACGAAAAACCTGCCGGGAGACGGTCTACCTGGCTATAGACCACATGGGCCGGCATGACGGCCTGCACCAAGGCACGATCCAGAGGACCAGAGCAGAGGCGCTCGTAGGGCCAGACATCCTGCGCCAGAATCTGGTCCAGGGGCCGCTCGTCGATCGGCAGCGCGTGGTGCGAATCTGCTTCGGCCCAACCATGCCCTGGGAAATGCTTGCCACACGACCGGAATCCCGCCTGGGCGAGTCCCTGTAAAACGGCTGCGGCGGCAAGTGTAACGACCTGAGGAAGCCTTCCGAACGAACGGTTCCCGATGACCGCACTACGACCATAGTCGAGGTCAAGAACAGGCGTGTAACTAAAATCTACACCGACCGCCTTGAGTTCAAAGGCAAGGTCTTGGCCAGCCTTGCGGGCAAGGGCCAAGGCCTCCTCAACTGCCAGGGTGCGTGCCGGTGTCTCGCCCTCGGGCAGGGCGAGCGCCTCGGTTAGCTGCGCACCCAATGCGCCGAAGGCGGGAAGTGCCGTAAACCCTTCGCGAAACCGTTGTACGCGTCCCCCTTCATGGTCCACGGAAATGAGAAGCGGCACCCCATCGGCCCGACGCACCGCACGAATCTGCTGTGTCAGGCCACGGAGCTGATCACAGTCAGAAAAATTTCTTGTAAAGAGAATGACACCACCTACCCAGGGATGGGCAAGCAGCTCAAGCTCCTCAGCGGTAGCCTGGAGGCCTTCGACATCGATAATGAACGGACCGGACATAGAACTTAGCCCTTTTCCATAGGGAGGGCAGACTCCACCACGGCAAAGGCCAAGGCAGCATCCTGCTCATCAGACAGAGAGACAAACCCGCGAAGCTGCTGGGTCTGCATATGGGTGGCCAGCGCCTTATGAAATACTGGATAGGGAGCGCCCTTCGCTGTGTTGAGCACCTCAAGGCTATGCAGACTCATGGGATGTGCAAGCCCACAACCCAGCGCCTTTCCAAAGGCCTCTTTGGCGGCAAACCGTTTTGCAAGATAGGAGGCCGCCCGAAATTCAGACCGCTCTCTACGACGATAAAACTCTGCCTGCTCGGAGGGCCCGAGCACACGGGCGACAAACCGATCTCCCCAGCGCAGAAGAAGTGTCTGTATTCGACCAATCAACACCCGATCGGTGCCGACCCCCGCAATCATTCTTGGCTCTCCCTGGCCGCCTCGCGCATCAGGCGCTTCATCTCACGAACAGCCTCGCGCATGCCCACAAAGACCGCACGCGAGACAATCGCATGACCAATATGCAGCTCACGCACGCCCGCAATCGCGGCAACCGGCTGCACATTAAAGTAATTCAGCGCATGGCCCGCGTTAAACCGCATACCTCTGGCACGAATCTCCCTACCCGCCTGGCGAATCTTCTCAAGCTCTGCGAGCACCGCAGGCTGCTCAGCATCACGGCCCTTGGCATAGAAGACCTCTGCATAAGGGCCCGTATGGACCTCACAGACCTGAACACCAAGGGCGTATGCCATCTCAATCTGCGTGATGTCGGCGTCAATGAAGGCACTGACCGAAATACCGGCGTCCCGAAGGCGATCTATCGGCCCCTGCAATGCCGCCTTCTGGCCCACGAGATCGAGCCCACCTTCGGTGGTGACCTCTTGCCGCCCCTCGGGGACCAGCATGGCCATCTCGGGCTTCAGGCGCTCGGCGATATCTACCATCTCCGTGGTGGCAGCCATCTCGAGATTGAGCTTAATCTGTGTGTGGTCGCGCAGCCGGCGGACGTCTTCGTCTTGAATATGGCGCCGGTCTTCACGCAGATGTACCGTAATACCGTCTGCACCGCCGAGGTGGGCCTCCACCGCAGCCCAGATCGGGTCTGGGTCGTAGCTGCGACGGGCCTGCCGCAGTGTGGCCACATGGTCGATATTGACACCGAGTTCAATCATCTCCGCCTCGTTCTTCAAAATAGTTATCACGGCCGCCCTCAAGCGCGCGCTGCCGCAGTCGTACCAGATCTTGGAGGGTCTGGCGGGACTGGAGTCCCGATTCACCCAGCTGATGACGAATGAGGCCACGCAGCACACGCTTGGCCTCATTGGCCAGACGCGCATCCTGGGGCGCCTGCGTAGCAGCGCCCGTGGCCGCATCGTACCGCGAGAGCAGCTCGAGCACCTCGCCAGAGACCAGAAGCCCCATCGATGTTGAGATGGCCACTTCGGTCGCCGGCGTAATCGCCTCGCCATAGACCAACGCATACTGTCCGGTAGGCGCTACGGGATGACCCGCCACGACCCCGAAGTCTGGCGCAACGCCCATTTCTCTGAGCAGTCTGCACTCAAACCATCGAAGCCAAGACCCAAGATCTTGTGATGCGGAAGCCAGACCAGAAAGCGCGTTGACATAGGCATCGAACAGCGCCGGATGCGGGTCTTCACGCGGGACCAGGCGCATGAGGAGTTCATTCAGATAGAAGCCCGCCAGAAGCGCGTCGCCCTCAAGCGCAGCAAGGCCGCCCACCCACTCCGCAGACATGAGCGTACGCAACTCGCCTTTGGTGGAATAGCGCAGTGCAAGGGGCTGAAAGGGCTGTAATAGACCGCGGAGGGCCGACCGCGGACGTCGTGCGCCACGGGCTACGAGCCCCAGGCGGCCAGCATCACGGGTGAAGACCTCGGTGATGAGACTGGTCTCTCGCCAGGCCAGACTGTGCAAGACATAGCCCTGCAACATACGGGACCCTACTCGTAGCCAAAACTGCGAACCAACGAATCGTGGTCCGCCCAATTTTCTTTCACCTTCACCCAGAGGTCGAGCCGTACCTGGGCATCGCAGAAGGCGGCGATATCAAGACGGGCCTGTGAGCCAATCTGACGAAGCCGCGTGCCGCCTTCCCCGAGAACCATCGGCTTATGGGAATCACGGCCCACAATAATGGTTGCGGCCACCGCAATCTGCGCGGGCCTGCCAGCGGCCGCGGGGGCCTCCTCGAACTGGTCTATGACTACGGTGGCCTCATAGGGCAATTCGTCTCCGAGGAACCGAAAGAGCTTTTCACGGATGATTTCGGAGACAAAAAAACGGGTACTGCGATCGGTGACGGTCTCGGCGTCGACCTGCGGCGGCCCTTCCGGCAGACACTCCGCAAGCGCCTGGGCCAACACATCAATCTGAAACCCTTTAACGGCCGAGACTGGCACCAAGGCCTTAAAGCGGCCCATGGTCTGTAGCCGAGCCCCCAACGCAAAGGCCCGCGCCTTATCGGCCTCGGACTCGAGTCGGTCGGCCTTATTCATGGCTACCACCACAGGGACAGACGGCGGGATACGGGCCAAGACGGCCTCATCTTCGGGCTTTAAGCGATGCGCCTCAATCACCCAGGCCACCGCAGAGACCTCTTGTAGCGCCGAGAAGGCGGTGCGGTTGAGCTGCCGGTTCAGAGCGGCCGTATGGGTGTGCTGAATTCCAGGCGTATCGACAAAAAATATCTGATGGTCCACTGCCGTGCGCACGCCAAGAATGCGGTGCCGCGTGGTCTGGGGCTTACGCGATGTAATCGCCAGGTTCATGCCCACTAAGGCGTTGAGCAGACTCGACTTACCAACATTGGGGCGGCCGACCAGTGCGACGAATCCTGCCCGATGGGTCATCTCAGCCCTCTTGCACCCGCGGACTGGGCTTGGGCGTAGAGAACTCGAGCTTGGCCTGGGGCGCGGGCTCGGCCTTCTTCGCACGCCGCCCCTTCTTGGGCACCTCGGTCAGGGCACGGCGCGCCGCCTCAAGCGCCTGGGTCGCAGCGCCCTGCTCTGCGGCGCGACGCGATGCGCCGGAGCCCAACACGGTAATAGACAGCTTCGAAATGACGCACTCCACCTCAAAGACCTGGCTATGGGCCGCCCCGTGGGTCGCCACCACCTGATAGATTGGAAGGGGAAGCCCGTGGCCCTGCAGAAACTCTTGCAGCAGGGTCTTCGCGTCTTTACCAAGCGTCTTGGGATCAACCTGATTCAGAATCGGGCGATAGAACCGTTCCACCACCTGCGCGGCCGCATCAAAACCGCCGTCAATAAAGACGGCGCCGATCAACGCCTCGAGGGCATCGGCAAGAATAGAGGGACGGCGCAGGCCCCCACTCTTACGCTCGCCATCGCCAAGAAAAAGGTGCTGGTGGAGCGACAGCGTCTGGGCAATGTCGTGCAAGGCCTGCTGCCGTACAAGATTGGATCGCACGCGACTCAGGTCGCCCTCGGTAAAGCCATGTAGCTCTCGGTAGAGCAGACTCGATACCGCGAGGTTAAGTACGCTGTCTCCAAGAAACTCTAGCCGCTCGTAGTGCTGGGCGCTGTGACTACGATGGGTAAAGGCAAGCCGCGCCAGCTCGGGATCGGTAAACCGATACTGGATGCGGTCTTGCAGACTGGCCAGACCGGCCATGAATTCTGTATCCGCCATCAGATCCGCTATTCGAAAAACCCGAGCCGATCAAACTGGCCAGAAAAAATCTCACTGGCGTTAAACCAGACCAGAAAGGCCTGCCCCACAAGATTACCCTCCGGTACAAAGCCCCAGACGCGGCTATCGGCGGAGTTGTCACGGTTATCCCCCATCGCAAAGTAATGACCAGCGGGCACCGTGCACCGAAGCCCCAACGCCGTGCGCTGACACGCCTCTTGATTCGGGAAGGACTCGAGCAGATAGAAGTCGCCCGCCCCATCGTCATTCAGGGTGCTGTAGTTTCGGCCGCCCATGGATTCGCCAAACTGCCGCGAGACGCGGGCCGAGGCGCCATCAACAAAGCTACCCTGGGGAGACTTGGTAACCACCTGGCCATTCACCGAGAGTTGTTTGTTCTCATAGACAACCACATCGCCCGGCAGGCCAACGATACGTTTGATGTAGTCCACCGACGTGTCAAGGGGATAGCGAAAGACCGCCACATCACCGCGTTGGGGAAGACCAGTCTGAAAAAGCAGCTGGTGGCTAATGGGGAGTCGCACGCCATAGCTGTATTTCTTCACGAGAATGAGGTCGCCAATACGCAGCGTGGGAATCATGGAGCCCGAGGGAATATTGAAGGGCTCAAAGAGAAACGATCGAATCACAAAGACCACGAAAATAACGGGGAAGAAGCCCGCCGTGTACTCGAGCAATGCAGGCCGTGGTGCGCCCGCGGGCCGGGCCTTGCGCCAGACAAGGCGGTCGGCGAACCAGAGCACCCCCGTGACGAGACACAGCAGAAATAAGATCAGGGCAAAGTTCATGGTTAGCCTTCTACCTTCAAGATCGCCAAGAATGCCTCTTGGGGAATTTCTACCGTACCCACCTGCTTCATGCGTTTCTTACCGGCCTTCTGCTTCTCTAGCAGCTTGCGTTTTCGGGTGATGTCACCGCCATAACACTTGGCCAGAACATTCTTGCGCAGGGCCTTGATGTTTTCGCGCGCGAGAATGTTTGACCCGATGGCCGCCTGCACAGCGACATCAAACATCTGGCGGGGAATGAGTTCGCGAAGCTTAGAGGCCAACTCGCGGCCACGAGACTGGGCGCCCGCACGGTGCACAATGACAGACAGGGTATCAACACGATCCCCATTGATAAGAATGTCCATCTTCACTACGTCAGAGGCCCGGTATTCTTTGAACTCATAGTCCATGGAGGCATAGCCGCGGGAGATCGACTTCAACTTATCGAAGAAGTCGAGCACGATCTCGTTCATGGGAATCTCGTAGCTCAGGTTCACCTGGCGCCCGGCGTAGGTCATACCCGTTTGTACGCCGCGCTTACTAGTACAGAGCGTCATGACCACGCCCACATAGTCTTGCGGCATGAATAAGGAGACGGTCACGATCGGCTCGCGAATCTCTTCGATACGCGCGGGGTCGGGCATCTTTGAAGGGTTATCGACATCAATGACGGTGCCGTCCTTCATGAGCACCTGATAAACCACCGTAGGCGCCGTCGTAATGAGGTCGATGTCGTATTCGCGCTCGAGCCGCTCCTGCACGATATCCATATGCAAAAGGCCAAGAAAGCCGCAGCGAAAACCAAAGCCAAGGGCCTGAGAGACCTCGGGCTCAAACTGCAGGGCCGCGTCATTGAGCTGCAGCTTCTCTAGCGCATCGCGCATGATCTCGTACTCGCTCGATTCCACCGGATACAGCCCGGCAAAGACCTGGGGCTTGACCTCTTTAAAACCCGGCAAGGGGGCCTTTGCGGGCCGTCCGGCCAGGGTAATGGTGTCCCCAACCTTCGCGGCCTTTAGCTCCTTAATGCCGGTGATCACAAAGCCCACCTCTCCCGCACTCAGAGACTCTCGGGCCAGTGACTTCGGCGTAAATACCCCGAGCTGCTCGGCCGGGTGGGTACTCCCCGTGGCCATGAGCAGAATCTTGTCTTTGGTCTTGAGGGTGCCATTCATCACCCGCACGAGCATCACCACACCCACATAGTTGTCGAACCAGGAGTCGATGATGAGTGCCTGCAAGGGGGCGAGCGGATCGCCCTTAGGAGGCGGAATACGGGCCACGATCATCTCGAGGATGTCTTGCACCCCCTCCCCGGTCTTGGCGCTTGCCCGAATCGCATCGGAGGCCTCAATACCGATCACATCTTCTATTTCTTCAATGGCCTGCTCGGGGTCAGCGGCCGGCAGATCGATCTTGTTGAGCACGGGGCAGACCTCTACCCCGAGCTCTATGGCGGTGTAACAGTTGGCGACCGTCTGGGCCTCGACCCCCTGGGACGCATCGACCACCAGCAGAGCGCCCTCACAGGCCGAGAGCGACCGGCTCACCTCGTAAGAGAAATCTACGTGGCCCGGGGTATCAATGAGATTGAGAAAGTACAACTGGCCATCGCGGGCCCGGTATTGCAGCGCGGCCGTCTGGGCCTTGATGGTGATACCCCGCTCACGCTCCAGATCCATGGAGTCGAGCACCTGCTCCTCCATCTCACGATCGGAGAGTCCTCCACAGATCTGAATGATCCGGTCGGCCAGGGTGCTCTTTCCATGGTCGATATGGGCAATGATGGAAAAGTTTCGAATATTCTGCAAATTGACGACACACGGTTTTCTGAAGCCAAGTCATTGACTTGACTACGGTTTTATAACAATCCAGGAGGATGCACCGTCCCGATGCACCAGCAACGCCACGGGGCGCTTTCGGTCGAGGCGTTCGACCAGGCTGGAAAACTGGGCGACGGAGGCGACCGGGGTCCTGTCCACGGACAGGATTATGTCACCCTGACGGATTCCTGCCCTTTCGGCCAAGCCCGAGACGGCGGAGACGAGAACCCCCTGGCTGAGCCGAAGGCGAGCACGCTGGGCCTCCGTAAGCTCGGATGCGCCCAGACCAAGCCAGCTCACGCTGGGTTTCTGGGCCGACGGGGCAGGGGCCGCCTGGGCGCGGGCCTCCGGTTCGAGTTCCACCACCTGAATGCGCAATTGCTTACGCTCCCCACGGCGCCAAACCTCAATAGACTCGGTACGCCCCGGCGTGGTGTTTCCGACCAGTCGGGGCAGGTCAGACATACGCTGTACGGGCTTGCCGGCAAAGGACAAGACAATGTCGCCGGGCTCGATACCGGCCTTGGCTGCCGGCCCCTCGGGATCCACATTGCGCACCAACGCGCCGTTGCTGCCCTTGAGCCCCAGGGCCTCGGCCACCTCACGGGTCACGTCGCCAATGGCGACCCCGATTCGGCCACGAATGACCCTTCCCGAGGCGCGTAGCTGGTCTGCGACTCGCTTGGCCTCATCGATCGGGATCGCAAACGAGATGCCCATAAAGCCCCCGGTGCGGCTATAGATCTGTGAGTTAATGCCAATGACCTCACCGTCCATATTGAGCAGAGGCCCCCCCGAATTGCCCGGGTTTACCGCCACGTCGGTCTGAATAAAGGGCAGGTAATCGCCTGTTTCGCGGCCCTTTGCACTGACAATACCCGCGGTGACCGTGTTTTCGAGGCCAAAAGGCGAGCCAATGGCGAGCACCCAGGCCCCAACCTTTACCTTTGAGGGGTCACCCAAGGGGAGCGTGGGAAGGCCCGCTGCCTCAATTTTGAGCAGGGCCACATCGG
>JBEDFV010000121.1:0-2620 GCA_041175005.1 Pseudomonadota bacterium | reverse complement strand
AGGGGCTCGAATGGATTGAGGCCTATTGGCTCTTCGCGATGCCCATGGACCGTATACAGATTGTGGTCCACCCAGAAAGTATCATTCACTCCATGGTTGAGTATTCTGATGGGTCCACCCTTGCACAATTAGGTGCCCCCGATATGCGCACGCCGATTGCACACGCCATGGCCTGGCCTGAGCGCATGGCGGCACCTAGTCCGTCGCTCGACTGGACGCGGCTGCAGGCCCTGCATTTTGAGACACCTGACCCGGTGAAGTTTCCGGCCCTGCGCCTGGTACCAGAGGCGATGCAGGCCGGCGCTAATGCCACGATTTGTCTGAATGCGGCCAATGAAGTGGCTGTGGACGCGTTTTTGCGCGGGGGGATTTCCTTTGGCGCCATTACCGATGCCGTAGACGCCTGCCTGCAGGGCCTTGCCGGAAAGCTGCCGTCGCCGAAGGGCCTCGACGATGTACTGGCGATCGATGCCCAGGCGCGTCGGGGTGTGCAGGGAATGCTCGGTCTCGACGCGGCCGGGTCTTACTCTTCTCCCGTGGCCCTGGGGCAGGCGTCATGATGACAAGCCTTTTGGCCTTTTTGGTTGCCGTCGGGCTCCTGGTCTTTGTCCACGAGATGGGGCACTACCTCGCCGCCCGCTCGGTCGGCGTTCATGTTTTGCGATTTTCGGTCGGCTTTGGTCGTCCGCTTCTGCGGCGTGTCGACCGCCGCGGCTGCGAGTGGGTGGTGGCCATGGTTCCCCTGGGCGGCTATGTGCGCATGTACGACCGCACCGAACCGGAGTCTGAGGCCTTGGTTTCTGAAACCGCAGGCGTACCAGCATCGGCCTCGTTCGATCAGAAGTCCCTGGGTGCGCGGGCCTGGGTGGTGGTCGCGGGGCCTCTGGCCAACTTCGTATTTGCGGCGCTTGCTTATGCCCTGGTGGGGCTGATCGGCCGGGCGGAGCCCATTGCTGTCATTCACCTGCCGACTGCCTCAAGCATGGCTGCCACGGCAGGGCTGCAGGCGGGCGATCGCATTCTTCAGGCCAACGGCTCAGACGTACGCAGCTTTTCTGACCTGCGCTGGCAGCTCGCGAGGGCATCCATCGGAGAAGGCCGTCCGGTACTCGATCTCATGGTCCAGACCGGCCAGGCCCCCGCCCGTCGGGTGGTGCTCGACCTGAGCCCGGTGGCGCAGTCGGCACAAACCGACTCTCCTGATGTGTTGCTTGCAGCCGCAGGCCTGGTTCCGGAGTCGCTGGCGGTGCGACTGACCGCGGTGCAGCCGGGTAGCGCGGCAGAGCGCGCCGGCTTACTGCCAGGAATGCTGGTGCTGGGGGTCGATGGCGTCGCGGTGCGTCATCCGACTGACCTCCAATCGATGGTGCAGGCCAGCGATGGCCGCGCACTTGCTCTGGAGATTGCGCAGTCCGACCCCGCCGATCCGCTGGTGCCCATGACAGGCAGCCAGCGCACCGTGCAACTGAGCGCAGACCGCGCAGAAGACGGGCGTCTGCGGCTTGGGGTTGGTATCGCTCCGGTACAGACCACCATGCTGGTGCGGGAGGGGCCAGGGGAGGCGCTGGTGCGAGGCACGGTACGCAGCTTTCAGGTGGCAGAGCTCTCTCTGCAGGCGCTTGGGAGAATGGTGACGGGTGATCTCTCTTGGCGGCAGATCAGCGGCCCAGTGGGTATTGCCGGGGTTGCTGGCCAGTCGGCAGAGTTGGGCCTTGTGGCCTTTATCGGCTTTCTTGCGCTGGTGAGTATCAGCATTGGGGTGCTGAACCTGCTGCCCATTCCCATGCTCGATGGGGGACACCTCCTGTATTATCTCT
This sequence comes from Pseudomonadota bacterium, assembly GCA_041175005.1. Lineage (GTDB taxonomy): Bacteria > Pseudomonadota > Gammaproteobacteria > Burkholderiales > Burkholderiaceae_A > Hahnella. Next base: position 803 of record JBEDFV010000121.1, on the reverse strand, counting down.
TCGAGTTTGTGCGTGGCCAGCCGCTGCCTCTTGAAGCCCAGCAGGCTGGGCAGAAGCTGGGGCTTTTGTTGATCGTTCTGCTGACCGGCCTGGCGCTGGTCAATGATGTCTCCCGTGTCTTTGGCTTCTAAGGTCTTCTGCATGCCTATTTCTTTCAGGCGATTGGCCCCGGCCTCTAGTCTGCCCGCCTTGTTTCTCGCCCTGGCTACACCTGCCGTGGGACAAATCCAGATTCCGCAGCCCCCGGTACCTCTGCAGCCTGGCGCAGTGAGCGCAGAAGGTGTGGTCATCCGAGATGTGCGTGTAGAGGGGCTGCAGCGCATCGAGCCTGGTACGGTCTTCTCTTATCTGCCCATCCGCGTCAAAGACCGGGTTTCTGCCAAAGGCATCGCGGATTCGGTACGCGCCCTATTTGCCACAGGATTTTTCCAGGATGTGCGGGTAGAACTCGACGGAGACGTGCTTGTGGTCACCGTGGAGGAACGTCCTGCGATTGGCGCGGTGGAGGTCACGGGTACCAAGGAGTTTGACCAGGAGACCCTGAAGAAGGCACTCGCCGATTCTGGCCTCGCGGAGGCCCGCATTTTTGATCGCGCGGTGCTCGAGCGGGCCGAGCAGGAACTTAAACGTCAGTATCTCGGCCGCGGCAAGTACGACGTACAGATTCAGTCTACCGTGACACCGCTGCCGCGGAATCGTGTCGCAGTCTCTATTGCCGTGGATGAGGGCGAAGATGCCCGCATTCGGCAGATTCGTATTGTCGGCGCAAAGGCCTTTCCTGAAAAAGAGCTGCTGGCAGAGTT
>JBEDFV010000120.1:0-6840 GCA_041175005.1 Pseudomonadota bacterium | reverse complement strand
GTTGATCGGTATCGATATCAGCACCGAAGCGCCAGACCCGATTCCAACGATGGGCGGCTTGGCGTTGCATTAGGCTAAAACCTCGCGGGGGTCGGTGAGAAAGCCCTTAAGCGCACTGGCTGCCACGGTATAGGGAGAGGCAAGGTAGACCTCTGCGGTAGCAGACCCCATGCGGCCTTTGAAGTTACGCGCGGTGGTGGCAATGACCTTTGCGCCTTCGGGGATAGAACCGCCATAGCCCGAACATGCGCCGCAGGCATTGGGCAGCAACTGGGCGCCCGCGCGACGCAGAATGTCTAGGGTACCGTCGCGCTCGGCGATTTGCTGGTCTTGCAGGCTGGCCGGAGCCACCATGAGCTGAACTTTGGGTGCAACCTTATGGCCTTTCAATATCTGTGCTGCAGCTTGTAGGTCTTTCAGCTTAGCGCCTGTGCAGGCGCCAATATAGGCGACATCGAAGCCAAGGTCGGGTTCTGTTGAGACCGCATGCGTATTGGCTGGGCTGTGTGGATGGGCCACCTGGGGTGCAAGCTCAGGCGCGTTGAATTCAAAACGGGTCACCGAGGCGTCTTTATCGGTGTGAAGCGTCTTAATGGCTTCTGCTGTGAGATTTTTTACGCCTATCTGTGCAAGCCATTCGAGGGTCACCTCATCGGGCGCAATAAGCCCCACCTGGCTTCCGAGTTCGGCGCTCATGTTCGATAAGGTCATACGTTCTTGCATGCTCAGGGCCGAGACGGCCGTGCCCGCAAATTCAATGGCCTGGTAGTTCCCACCGTTCATTCCAAAACAGCCGATCATGTGCAGCATCATGTCCTTGGCCATGACCCCCGGCGCAAGCTGGCCGTTCCATTGCATGACCAGCGTTTCGGGCACTCGCACCCAAATTTGGCCTGTGACCATTACGCCGAGCATTTCGGTACTGCCAATGCCAAACATATAGGCACCAAAGGCGCCGCCCGTGGGGGAGTGAGAATCGCCGCCTACGCAGAATAAGCCAGGGTGAATATGGCCCTTCTGAGGCAGCACCACATGGCAGATGCCTAGGCTATCGTAAACGTGTGGAAGCTGTTGCGCTTTGGCCCAGTCGCGCGCAATTTGAACAATTTTTCGCGAATCGTCGTCTTGTTCGGGGACGTAGTGATCCATGACCAGCACGATGCGCGATTTATCCCAGACGTCTGCGCCGAGCTGCTCGAGCATGGGCTTAAGACGCCGAGGACCCGATGAGTCGTGAAACATGGCCAGGTCAACATGGCAGGTAACGATCTCGCCCGCCTGCACGGTGGACCGCTGAGCCGCGCGAGCAATCAGCTTCTGGGCAAGCGTCTGAGGAACGGAAGAGAACGAGGACATAGGTAATAAAACAAGAGTGGGGAAGGGCTAGGGCGCGATAAGTTCTTTGGCGTTGATACGGGCTTCAATGCCGCCGATCTGCGAGATCTCCATTTCGTATTCATAACGGTCGGGGCGGTAGAGCCCGTGCAAGAGCTGCACAGGACGGTCCTTGGCATCGAAGACCAGCCTGCGCACCGAGAGCAGTGCGCTGCCGATAGCGACCTGGAGCTCCTTGGCCGCCATGGCATCGGCCTGCCGTGCCGATACAGTCTGGGTGGCGCGACCGAGATCTATACCCGACTCTTCCAAGATCTGCAGCATGGGCTTGCGCACCAGGTCTTCTCGGGGCGTCGTGCTGACCAGGGCCAAGGGGACATGGGTCGTAATGAGCGAGACCGGGCCCAAGGCCGTGTTGCGTCGGCGTACTGCTTTACGTACCTTGTCTCCGGCCGGAATCATAAGGGCCTCGGCAATTCCGCCCGTACCCCGAATAATCCGCCATTCAATGACCTTAACCCAGGTGCCTCGGCTCACATTAACGATGTTCTGCATAAGTCCGGTGAGCCGCGTCTTTCGCGACAGGGCCCCAGCTGTTCTTGATTGCGCCTGTGTTTTGGATTTCGGGCTGGCGGGACGAGTGCCCCGGCCGACTTCTCTTACGATAAGGCCCTCATGCGCGAGCTGATCTAAGGCGCGTCGAATCGTTACGCGCCCAACCCCGTAGGCTTCGGCGAGCGCCTTTTCGCCAGGAAGGCCGTGGAGGAAATAGCCCTCACTGAGCTGCTGCCGAAGAACCAGATAAATTTGATGATATTTGGTTAAGGGCAGACTACCATTGAACTGGTCGGCCTGATGAAGCCCGCGATAGGTCTGGGGCAGATCAAATGCACGCATGGGTTTACAGCCCCAAGTACTTCTTGCGCAACTCGGCGTTGCGCGAGAGTTCGGCAGAGGGCCCACGCATGGCGACTTGACCAATCTCGATGATGTAAGCGCGGTGTGCAATGGCTAAAGACTGCACCGCGTTTTGTTCCATGAGCAGAACCGAGAGGCCTTGTGCATTGATGCGACCAATGAGCGCAAATAACTCTTCCACCAGAAGCGGAGACAGCCCAAGCGAGGGCTCATCGAGAATGAGGAGTTCGGGTTCAGACATGAGACCGCGGCCAATCGCGAGCATCTGCTGTTCACCGCCCGATAAGGTGCCGGCAAGCTGGCTGAAACGCTCGGAGAGTCGCGGGAAGATGGCGACGGTTTTCTCTAGGTTTTCTGGGCGTCTTTCGCGGCCCCTAAGGTAGCCCCCCAGTTCAAGGTTTTCTCGCACAGTCATGTTGGGGAAAATGCGCCTGCCTTCTGGAACGTGAATCAGCCCTCGGCGAACAATGTCTGAAGAATTCAGGCCCGTAATGTCTTCGTCTTTGAATCGAATGCTGCCCGCGAACGGCTTGAAAAGCCCGGAGATATTGTTGTTTAACGTGGACTTTCCCACGCCATTGCTTCCAAGCACAGCGACGATTTCACCTTGGGCGACATCGATATCGACGCCGCGCAGAATTTCAATGCTGCCGTATCCTGCTCTTAGACCGCGAATCTCAAGCATGGGTCGCATCTTTCTGGGTCGTGCTCTGGCCAAGGTAGGCCTCGATGACAGCCGGATTTTCGACCACTTGGGCTGGCGCCCCTTGGGCGATTATTTTTCCGTACGACAAGACATAGAGGTATTCCGAGAGGCCCATGACGGCTTGCATCACGTGTTCAATCAGCAGAATGGTGACGCCACTACTTCGAATACCTTGAATGACCGCGATGATCTCGCTAATTTCTGTGGGGTTAAGCCCCGCCATGACTTCATCAAGCAGCAATAGCTTTGGGGATGTTGCCAGGGTGCGGGCTAACTCTAAACGCTTGCGCATGGCCACGGTCAGGTCCGAGGCGGGAAGCTCTAGAATCGAGGCCATGCCGACTTGCTGGGCAATGTCATAGGCATGGTCAAATGCGTCTTGTCGTTTGGGATATCGTTGATAGGCACCTACGGCAATATTTTCATGCACTGTGAGGCGCGCAAAGGGCTGGGTGATTTGAAAGGTGCGTACCATGCCCATGCGCGAAATCTCGTGAACCGGGCGCCCGGCAATGGACGTACCTTCGAATAAGACGTCTCCTGCATCGATGGGAAGAAAGCCCGCAATACATGCGAATAAGGTGGTTTTACCTGCACCATTCGGGCCAATGAGGGCTACGATTTGGCCTTTGGATACCTGCAAAGAGGCATGATCGACGGCCCGAAGCCCGCCAAATACCTTCGTAAGGTTCTTGACTTCAAGCATGGCTAACTCTGCGTCTTTTTGGTTTTGCGCCGGGTAAGCCGCTGCACCAGGTCGATAAGGCCATTAGGCAAAAAGGCAATAATGAGCACCAGAAGGCTGCCATAGATCACCAACGAAAGCCCCTGCACGTTGGTAATAAGCCGCGCACCATCGCTGACGGCGGCCAGAAGTACGGCACCAATGAGCGGCCCGTAGACGGTGCCTGCTCCGCCAATCATGCTGACCAGAAGCATTTCAACAGATTTGTCGACACCAAAGACAATAATGGGGTCGATGTACAAAAAGTACTGTGCGAAAAAGCAGCCTCCCATGCCGCCTAAGGCGCCTGAGATGACGAGGATTTTGAGCTTCTCTGAGAAGACATTAATACCCAGCGCGCGGGCGGCATCTTCGTTTTCGCGGATGGCAGCAAGCTGAGCGCCGAACCGAGAGTGTTTAAGCCAGATGGCAATGGCGATGGACACCACGACCAAAGCCAGCATGGTGAAATAAAACCCTATGCGCTCGGGAAATTGAAAGTTCGCAGCGCTGGCCTTGGCCGGAATAAGCAGGCCTAGACCCCCGCCCGTAATTTCGAGTGAATTGGCCACGATGCGCAAGACCTCGGCAAAGGCCAGCGTGATAAGCGCGAAATAAGACCCCTTAAGGCCCGCGCGAAACGAAAGATAGCCAATAACCCAGCCGACGAATGCGCCAGCCAACGCACTTGCGGGTAGCCCAAGCCATGGGTTGAACCCGAAACGCACCTGAAGAATTGTGGAGGCATACGCCCCAGCGCCAAAGAAGACCACATGGCCAAACGAGAGTTGCCCGGCAAACCCTCCTGCAATATTCCACGACTGCCCGATAAAGGCATAGAACAGGGCGAGGACACCAAAGTTCACCATGAACGGCGAAGAGAAAATAAAAGGAAAGATAATTGCGATGGCCAGCATGAGGCCATGCACAGACCATGCAATAGGGGTAGGCGCGGGCTTCATGCCTTGGCTCCAAAAAGCCCCTGAGGCCTAAAGAGCAGAATCAAAATAAATATGAGTGAGATGCCGATTTGTCCCAGGCTTTCGCCAAGGAATAACCCCCCAAACGATTCGGTAAGCCCCACGATCAGCCCACCGACTACCGCCCCTAGAAAACTTCCCATGCCCCCTAAGACGACCACCGTAAAGGCCACCAGCACAAAGACATGGCCCGTGTAAGGGGAGACATAGAAAATGGGCATAAGAAGGCAGGCTGCGGCGCCCAAGGTGGCAATGCCAATGCCATAGGAGATTGCATAGATTCGGTCGACGTCAATGCCCACAAGCCGCGCCCCGGTGCGTTCTTTTGCCACAGCGCGAATGGCTTTGCCGGTATCGCTGTTTTTAATGTACAAGCCTAAGAGCCCGCAGAGCACCATAGCCACCACAAAAGAAATGACCTTGGGCATGGAAAATAGAAGCGGCCCCATCTCGATCATGGTGTCAGAGTAAGCCACCGAAATGGTCCGAGTGTCGCCTTTGAAGAACATGAGGGCGAGGTTTTCAATAACAATTGAAAGCCCCAGTGTAATGAGCAGAATATTTTCGTCTTTGCCGCTTGAAAACTTGCCAATCAGACCCTTGTAAAGCAAGAAGCCGACCATAAACATGCCGGGCACCATGATCAGCATGGAGACATACGGGTCGACCCCAAGCCGCGTGAGAAGGTAGTAGACCCCGAACATGCCCATCATGAGAAGGCTGCCGTGGGCAAAATTAATAATGTGGAGCACGCCGTATATAAGCGTAAGCCCAGATGCCACTAGCGTATAAATGCCGCCGACCAGCAGACCATTGATTGCAGCAGAGATCAATATGGTGGGATCCAACCCAGACTCCTGGCAAAAGGCTGCATGAGGTAAGAAAAAATAAGAGTCGATCTTCGATAAAGAAGACCGACTCTTGGAGGATCAGAGTACAGTCTTAGCGCAACGAATTAGCTGATCTTCGGCTTTGGAAAGACAACTTTTTTGGATGCGAATTTATTGGGCCAGACCACTTCGATGTCGGTCGCGGTGGCTTGAAGTAGTGCAGCGCTTCCCCCTTGGTTTTGACCATTGACAAATTTGGTGGGGCCATAAGGCATGAAGTGGTTAGACCAGGTGCTGGCCTCGAGAGCAGCAATCGCCTTTTCCTTGTCAGCGCTCTTGGCCCGTTCAATCGCATCGGCATAGCACATGACCGCGTTGTAGCCGCAGTAGACCTCGAAGGTAAATAGGTTACCTGCAGCCTCGACCCTCTTTTTCATGGCCTGTGCCCTGGGGTTGGTGGGATCAAACCAGTGGTTAAAGTCCATCATGTGCTCGGCCACCTGGGGCTGCTCTTTAACCAGGCGGTAGTTAAACCCTCCGCCCAGAACGCTAAAGAAGGCTGCAACGTCGACCTTTTGCTGATACATGGTGCGTGCAAGCAGCACATACTCGTTCTGGTAGTTACTCATGATGACCAGATCTGGTTTAAGCGATTTAATACGCAAGACCACATTGTTGAAGTCACGGGTGGGGTTAGCATGTTTAATCTTTTCGACGGCCTCGATACCAATAGAGGGCAGTTTGCTGGCCAGAAGGTTGGCCGTTCCCGTGCCGAACTCTGACTCTTCGTGAACCAAGACTGCGGTCTTGGCAATGCCACCTGCCCCTTTGTTGATTTCACCCAGGGCCACCACGGCGTCGTCTGCGCACTTGCCAAAGCCCGGCTTGAGACGAAAAACGTTCTTTAAGCCACGGTTGACGATGGCGTCGGATGCGCCAACATCGATCATGAAGGGGGTGTTGTATTTGGCTGCAGCTTGGGTCGCAGGCAGTGCAATGGCACTTGAGAAGCAGCCCACATAGGCCGAGACCCCTTCTTGTTGCATACGCTCGACTTCAGAAACACCCACCTCGGGGCGGGACTGCGAGTCACCGAGTACGGCCTGAAGCTTGGCACCCCCCATCGACTTGATACCCCCTGCGGCATTGACCTCGTCAATGGCCAACTGGCAGCCAAGACGGCCTTGGCCGCCACTGTAGGACAGCCCCCCACTAACGGGGTGAACCAGACCAATTTTCACGGGGGCGGGCTGAGAAAGAAGTAACCCTGGGGCTGCAAGCAGGGGGCTGGCGGCGCCAACTTTCAGAATGTCGCGGCGCGTTACGGATTTTTTAATGGGCATGGGG
>JBEDFV010000119.1:0-4213 GCA_041175005.1 Pseudomonadota bacterium | reverse complement strand
TCCACGCCCACCTCAATCACAGTGGTTGCCAGAAGGAGTCGTGCCGCCCCGGAGACGAACTGGGCCATGGCGGCAGATTTTTCTTCTGGCCGCATCCGCCCATGTACCACGACCATTCGGTCTCCGAGCACGGGGGCGAGCCAGGCCTGCGTCTCCTCCAGTGCCGTAAGCCCATGTTTCTGCCGACTGTCTGACTCCTCTTGTTCCTCGATCACCGGACAGACCCAGTAGGCCTGGCCCTCGTGGTCAAGAAACTGCAGCAGCCGCGCGAGCAACTCTTCACGTCGTGACTGCGACATCAGCCTTGTCTGAATCGGCAGGCGGCCCTCAGGGCGATCACGAATCACCGAGACATCGAGATCGGCCAGAAACGTCATGGCCAGACTCCTCGGTATGGGCGTGGCCGACATCCCGAGAATATGACAGGTGGTCTGATCCGATGAGACGAGCCGCTCACGTAATGCCATACGCTGGGCCACGCCAAACCGATGCTGCTCATCAATAATGGCAAGGCCAAGTCGGCCAAATTCGATGTCCTTCTGAATAAGTGCATGGGTTCCGACTACGAGACATGGCGCCTGAGACGCCATTCGGGTAATGGCTTCCCGTCTCTGGCTGGCGGCCCTGCCGCCCTTGAGCAATACCGTCTCCACACCCAGAGGCGCGAGCCACTGGGTGAGTTTCTCAAAGAGTTGCACCGCCAGAATCTCCGTTGGAGCCATCACCGCGGCCTGATAGCCCGAACCAATTGCCTGCGCAGCAGCCAGGGCGGCAATGACTGTTTTTCCGCTGCCCACATCGCCCTGAATCAGTCGATGTACGGGGCGATCGAGACAGAGATCTGTGTAGACCTGCTGCCAGGCCTGCTGCTGACCCGGGGTCAGCGCAAACGGCAACGCCTCCAACAGGCGACGGGAAAGCCCCCCCGCATCTTCCAGCCGCGGCGCACGATGGGCAGCACGTCGGAGGCGAGCACGCCGCAGCGCGACCTGCTGTGCGAGGAGTTCATCAAACCGTATGCGATTCCAGGCCGATTGCATCTGATGCTCTACAACAGGGTGGGCTGGGCGATGCAGGGTGAGAAGGGCATCGGGCAGCGGAGGCAGATCAAGCCGCCTCTGCCAGCTTATCGGCAGCCACTCGTCGGGCCGATGGTCTGACAATGCCTGCGTGACGGCCCGACGAATAGCCGCCTGCGATAGCCCCTGCGTGGTCGGGTAGACGGCAACGAGCGGCTGCATGGCCAAGGCCTCTGGCGTAAGCCAGCCCTGACGGATCCGGGGATGGATGAACTCGACCTCTCCAAAACCGAGCCGTCTGGCCTGACCCACGACACGGATCTTCTGACCTGCCACAAAGCTCTGACGCATCGCCTCTTTAAAGTAGAGGAACCGGAGAATACCCTCACCGGTGGCATCGGTGACGCGAATCAGAAGCGTGCGACGGGGCTTGAAGACCACCCGCGCCTCGGCCACCACCACCTGACACTGTCCGGAATCCCCCGTCTGAAAATGAGACAGCGGCCAGACCTGCGACTCGTCCTCATACCGCAGGGGAAAGTGCAGCAGCAGGTCAAGCGGACGGTGCAGCCCCAGTCGAACAAAACTCTCTGGCCACGGCGCGGCCGACATCTCCTTGGTCAAGGACTGGACGCGGCACTGCCAAGTACCAGCACCGCCTCGGCCTCAAAGGCTGCACCCCGTGGGAGGCTAGCCACGCCAATCGCCGCACGTGCAGGGTAGGGGGCACGAAAATAGCTCGCCATAATCTCGTTGACCTTTGCAAAATGCGACAGGTCGGTTAAAAACAGAGTGAGCTTGACCACATCCTGAAGGCTCCCGCCCGCGGCTTGGGCCACCGCAGACAGATTCTGAAATACCTGATGTACCTGCTGGGCCACCCCTTCGGGCGAGTCATCGCCCACCAAAGACATGGTCGTCGGGTCGAGCGCAATCTGTCCGGACAGCCAGACCGTCTGCCCAACCTGAACGGCCTGGGAGTAGGTACCGATAGCGGCCGGGGCACGGTCTGTGTGAACAATTTTCTGAACCATTGCGCAATCCTTCCTGTGGTTTTGGAGGTTATCAACCCGAATTCTAGGGCAGGCACGGTAGACTGATGCCATGTCGCTGATCACCTCAGAAAGCCACGTCACTCTGCACTACCGCCTGACCATGCCGGATGGTCAGGTCGTTCTCGATACCTTTGAAGACAAGCCCGCGACCCTCCAACTCGGGGCAGGGCAATTCGCCCCGGGGCTGGAGCGATGCCTCTTGGCCCTCGCCGAGGGCGATGAACGCAGCTACGCCCTCGGACCCGACGATGCCTTCGGCCCACGCAACCCGGCCCTGATTCAGAAGATATCCGACAGGCTTCTTGCCGAACATGTCGACCCGGCGGATCCACTGGCACCCGGCGACCTTCTTGAGTTTCCTGCCCCAGATGGCAGCCGATTTGCCGGGGTCTTTAAGGGCTGGGAGGGCCAGGCCGCGGTCTTTGACTTTAACCATCCTCTGGCCGGGCAGCCCCTGCTGTTCCATGTCAGAATCATCGGGGTGTTGACATGACCGCCACTACCGTGCCCCCCCAAGAGACTCTGCCGCAGGAGATTGTGCTTGCTGAACCGCGCGGGTTCTGTGCTGGGGTAGATCGCGCCATTGAGATCGTCGAACGGGCGCTCGCGAAGTTTGGGGCCCCCGTCTATGTGCGGCATGAGATCGTCCATAATGACCATGTGGTGGCCGACTTACGCGCGAAGGGCGCCATATTTGTAGAAGACCTCAACGAGGTACCCCTGGGTTCCCGCGTCATCATGAGTGCCCATGGCGTCGCCCGGATGGTGCGTGCCCATGCAGACCAGCGGGGCCTTGAGGTCTTTGATGCGACCTGCCCCCTTGTGACCAAAGTGCATGTTGAAGTGCGCAAGCTTGCCAGTGAGGGCTACGAGATTGTCATGATCGGGCACGAGGGCCACCCCGAAGTAGAGGGCACGATGGGGCAACTCGACCAAGGCATCTACCTCGTGGAAGATGAGGCCCAGGTTGCCGCGCTTACGGTAGAAAATCCCGACCGACTCGCCTATGTCTCTCAGACCACCTTGTCTACCGACGATACGGAAGCCGTAGTACGTGCACTGAAGGCACGGTTCCCAAACATCCGCGGGCCAAAGTTCAGCGACATCTGCTACGCCACCCAGAATCGGCAGGATGCGGTCAAGCTCATGAGTGGCCAGGTGGATGTGGTGCTTGTGGTGGGAAGCCGAACAAGCTCCAACAGCAACCGCCTCCGAGAGGTAGCAGAGCGCCATGGGGTTCCGGCCTACCTCTTAGATGGCGCCGAAGATCTCCAGCCAGAATGGCTCGTCGGGAAGTCTCGGGTGGGTATCACCGCAGGGGCCTCTGCCCCCGAGGCCTTGGTGCAGGGACTTGTCTCGGCCGTCAAGGCCATGGGGGCTCTTGCAGTGCGCAGACTGCCCGGCGCAGAGGAGCATATTCGGTTCCCGCTGCCCAAGGGCCTCAACACACAAGAACCGCGGTAGGGGCGCATCCTGATCTACGCGCTGGCTATTGGGCTGTCGAGCTTTCTTCTCTTTCTCGTTCAACCCATTATTGCCAAGCAGATTGTCCCGTGGTTCGGTGGCTCCGCGGGCGTCTGGGCCGTCTGCCTGACGTTTTTCCAGGTGATACTCCTTGCCGGGTATGCCTACGCAGACCTCGTGCAGAGGCTCTCTACCCGGGTGCAGCTGCGACTCCATGGACTACTCTTGCTCATCAGCCTGCTCTGGCTGCCTATTCTCGCGACCGACGGCCTGAAGCCCACCGGCAGTGAGGATCCATCGCTGCATATTATTTTTCTGCTCGCAATCACGATTGGGCTTCCGTATTTCATGCTCTCCACCACCGGCCCTCTGGTACAGGCCTGGTTTGCGCGGGCTCAGCCGAGCCCGGAAGCCGCCCAGAAGGCCTACCGTCTTTTCGCACTCTCTAACCTGGGGTCACTGCTTGCCCTGGTGAGCTACCCGTTTGGTATCGAACGTATCCTGGCCGTACCGGAACAGGCCTGGATCTGGAGCATTGGGTTTTTCCTCTTTGTCGTGACCATGCTGACCCTGGCGTGGCACATCGCTCGGCAGTCCCCGCGTGCGCCGGCCCCTCCCCTGGTCTCCCCCACTTCCGAGTCGTCGGCGCCCACGATGTCGACCCTGCTTTTCTGG
>JBEDFV010000118.1:0-3170 GCA_041175005.1 Pseudomonadota bacterium | reverse complement strand
GTGGCGGCAAGCCTTTGCCGCCCTCAACTTCCAGTTTTAGCTGAATCGGCCCGCTCTTGCCGTTTTCGTACTCCGGGTGCTCGAGAAAGTCTTCTACGGTAAGGGGGCGATCTTGATGATCTGACCCAGCAGACTCTGCCTCGACCAAGGCGGGTGCAGCAGTCTCTACCCTGACGGGTTCCTGGGGCGGGGGCTCTGAACGTACCTCTGCCTTGGCCTTGCTCGCAGCCTGGCCGATCTGCCGCTTCGCCCCGCGGGGCTGCATGTCGCGTAGGCCCTTAGGCAGCATGATCTGTGGCACATCGGGGTAGCAGATTCTCTGGCCCGCAAAGAGGGCACTAAAACGCGCAATGAGATTGGAGAGCTCGCGGATATTGCCTGGCCAGGGGTAGCCCTCTAGGGCATGAAGAAGCACTGGCGTCATGGTGACTGCGCCACGGTGCGGGTGGGCATGGACCCGGGCAAAGTGTAGGCAGAGGGCCTCAATGTCTTCTGGTCGCTCGCGCAGGGGTGGCGTGGTGAGGGGCAGCACATTGAGCCGGTAATAGAGGTCTTCTCTAAAGCGGCCGGCTGCGACTTCTGCCTCGAGATCTTTATGGGTCGCGGCTACGACGCGCACATCGATTTCGATAGCCTTGCTTGACCCCACCGGGTCAATGGTGCGTTCTTGCAAAACCCTGAGCAGCTTTACCTGCATCTCTAGTGGCAGGTCGCCAATTTCATCAAGAAACAGCGTGCCGCCCTGGGCAAGCTCAAACCGGCCTGTGCGGTCCGAAATCGCCCCGGTAAATGCCCCACGACGGTGACCGAAGAGCTCGCTTTCGATGAGATCACGAGGAATGGCCCCACAGTTTACGGGCACAAAACGTGCTTGATTTCGGGGGGAATGGTCGTGCAGTGCCCGGGCCACCAGCTCCTTGCCGGTGCCACTCTCGCCGATTACCAAGACGGTGGCATCCGAATGGGCTACCGATTCGACCAGAGCCTTCAGGCTCAAGATCGAATCGCTCTGCCCGATCAGAGAATCAAGGCTCACGGTCGAGATGACCCTGTAGACGAACTTTTGACAGTTTCATAGGGTTGAGTTTACGGGAAATAGACAGAAACCGACAGAAACAAAGAGAAACAAGCAAAAACGGGATTAAAGCAATCGTTCTCCATGCCGAACCTCAGAGCATTCGTGTTGTTTTGTTCACTTCATTGAAGGATGGTCGACCATGCACAAACGTCTACAACGCACCCTAATTACCGGCCTTGCCAGCTTGAGCCTTGTGGGCTGTGCGGGGATGTCCAAAACTTCTAAAGCCCCGGTGCCGCCACCTGCGCCGGTGGTCGAGGCGCCTAAACCGGCCGACGCTGACAAGGACAAGGTGCGCCCGAGCACCAGCGGCCTCGTGCAGTCCATGATTGAGCGTCGCCAGTCCATGACGGCCACGGGTTATGCCGTGATTAGCGTGCAGAACCATCGCCTCCCTGCCCAGCAGCGGCTCTTGGCCATTCGAGCCTCTAAGCTTGATGCCTATCGTGCCTTGACAGAGCAGGTCTATGGCCAGTACCTCGATGCCACTACTACGGTGGCCGACATGGTGGTCCAGAGCGATAGCTTCCGTGCCCGGGTTGAGGGCGTCATTTATGGGGCCACCCTGGTGAGCATTACCCCTGTGGGCGATGACACCTACGAGACCACCCTCTCGCTCGATGCCACTGTGGTTGACGATATTCGTAACCTCTACCTGCAGCAACTCGCCTCCGCGCGGGTACGGTAGTTCGCATGGCGCTCCCCTTAGTCCTGCTGGTGGCCTGCGGCATTGGGGCGGGTTTGCCCGCCGCCTATGCCCAGAGCCTTAATCCGTCAGTGTCTTCGGCGGGCGCAGTGCTACTTGCACCGCCCTCACGGTCTGGTCCGCAGGCCTTGAATCCTTCTATGGCGCCGGAGTCGCGGGTGCTTTTGGCACCTGTTCCGGGTAAAGAGAAAAAACCAGCCGCACGGGCCGGTGCTCGGCCGGACCCAGACGACATACCGAGCTTAAATTCTGCGGTATCGCCAGCAGGTCGGGTGCTGCTCGCGCCGATTCCTAAGGCGACAACCCAGAGGGCCGAAGCGCAGGCCCGAGAGCGCGCCCGCAAGATTGAGCAGGCCAACCGCCCAGGCCCAGGCCGCCCCAGTGCGGGCCCGTCTCCCGCAACCGGTGTCAGCGCGCCGCGGGCCGCCTCGGGGCCGCCGGATTACGAGGCCCAGCTCGCCGCGATTCGTACCGAACTGATTGAGGCCGCGAGCCGGGCCCAGGTGCGGGTGAAGTCGGTCTCCTGGATTGACACCCAGGGCCAGCTGCATGAGGCCAACGAGTTTCGATCCGATGCCAAGGTACGCGGTATTCGGGTGAATCGGTATCTGGGGGAGTCGCGGGTAGAGGTTGACGATCTGCAGGCCGCGAGCGCCTCGGAGGACTGCACGCCCAAGGCAAGCCCGTATAAACGGCACGCATTTTTTTCTGTGCAGGCAGACCCTGGGGGGAGTTTCTTTAGCACCGCCCAGCTGGCCGTTCTGGCCGAGACGCTTGGCCCAGAGCTCCTTACAATTTTCGCTGCAGACACTGGCTGGGCTTTCAGTCAGAGCCCATACTCAGCCGCGGCCCCAAGGCCACAGAGCCTCTATGAGCAACGCCTGCTTGGCCGGCTCGAAGATTCCGCCCCTTATCAGTTGACCGTTCGACTTGTCGATATGGGAAGGCGCTCCGAGGCTTCGCCCCCGTCCGCGCCTGAGTCCGGGCCCGCCCCCGGCCTCGCAACGCCTGCCTGGCTGCGCAAGGTGGCCGTGCAGGCGGGGATTGCCGAGGCACCTCCGGAGCTTGGCACCCTGGGAATTGTGCTCGTGATGAGCGACCGTCAGACCGGTGCCACGGTCTTCTCCCGCTCGATTGCACTACCGATGCAGCAGGTGCGTACGGGGTATCTCGACGCGCCCCGTGCCGTGGTCTCTGATATTGCCCAGGCCCAGCGGGCGCTTGCGGGCTTACAGCAGGGGCTGCGCACCGGTATGGGCTGTGTCGCCCCGGAGTATCCCGTGCTCGAGCGACAGCCCGAGGGCCGGTATTTGTTAAATGGCGGTCGTAGGCTGGGCCTGACCGTAGGCGGTCAGGTGTTGCTCGCGGCGCCAGCCCAGGTGCCTG
>JBEDFV010000117.1:0-8223 GCA_041175005.1 Pseudomonadota bacterium | reverse complement strand
GAGATCACCTGACCATGGGCAGGCCAGGCCCACTGCAGGCCAGCGGCCGCGGGAGGGGGCGCGGCACTGGCCAACTCGGTGGGCGGCGCCGCTGCCACCGTAGGAGCAGGCGCCGGAGCGCCGCCAGCGGCTGAGCCGGCCTCGATGGGCCGCGCCTGAACGGCGCCCACACCAGCCACCGGTGCTGTCTGTGCCGCCCCAGGCGCGGTAGGCACCGCAGCCACCGAAGGCGCAGGGGCATCTGCCGGACGGGCCTGCAGAATTCGCAAGAGACGACCGACCTCGATCACATTGGGATTGGAGATGTCATTCCAACTCGCGAGATCGCGCCAATCCACGCCCTGCTCCAAGGCAATACTGATAAGCGTATCTCCCCGTTTGACGCGATAAAAGCCCGAGGGAACGGCGCTGCCACTCTCAGAGGCTGATGGTGAGGTGGGCGCCGATGACGCAGACGAAGCGCCACCGCCCGGCGCCACAGGCGGCTTTTTTGCGATAGCAGGAGCCGTCTGGCTCGACCCAATCGCACGGGTTTCTACAGGCGCCTTGCCTTTGGGCGCCGCGCAGCCGGTGAGCACCAGAAACCCAATGACCAGATAACGACGTTGCATCATGACTGTATTCCCCGAAGGATGGGCACGAAAGAGACCTCCTCGAATTCTCGCCGTTCGTATTCCGGCACGCGATCGTTCGCCGCTATAGCCAGCGACCGAATGACCACCAGCCGCTGCGTCGGCGCACCAATGGGAGCCACCAGGACCCCACCAGGCTCTAATTCTCTCAACAAATGCTCTGGAATGCTTGGCATACCGGCGGCCAGAAAGATGGCCCGAAATGGCCCCAGGCCCACGGGCAGACTCATGCCGTCTGCATGCAACAAATGGAGGTTAGGCAGCGCGAGTGCAAACAGGTTCCGACGGGCCTGCAGATGCAGGCCCTCAATGCGCTCAACCGAATAGACCTCCCCACAGACCTGCGCGAGAACCGCAGCCTGATAGCCACAGCCACCGCCCACTTCAAGAACCCGCCCCATTCCCCCGCTATTCTGCGGGCCAAGAAACATGCGGGCCAGCGCAATGGCACGCGCAACAACATACGGCTGAGAGATGGTCTGCGAATGCCCAATAGGCAGCGCTGAATCCTCATAGGCACGACTTGCGAGGCCAGGGTCCACAAAGGCATGGCGGGGCACCGCCTGCATCGCGCGCAATACGGTCTCGTCTTGAATGCCCTGCTTACGAAGCCGAGCCACCATGCGGTCTCTCAGACGGTCACTGGTGAGCCCCTCCCCGGACACGGGGCCTCGGTCCTGTGTAGGCAGAATTGCCTCAGGCGGTGAGGAGGTCACAGCCTCGGCCCGTCCTCCCCACTTTGGCTTGAGATGAAGCGGCGGGGGAATCTGCGGTCTGCGCCTCGGCCCTAGCGGAGGTCGTCCAGCCATTGCGTGACAGACATGAGACCCTCGGCATCTGCGAGGTCTACCCGAAGGGGCGTAATAGATACCTGGCGATTGGCCAGCGCATAGAAATCAGTACCTGGCCCGGCATCACGAATACCGCCGGGAGCACCCACCCAGAACATGGGCTCGCCCCGCGGGGAGGCGACCCGCACGACCGGCTGCGAGACATGCCGCCGACCAAGCCGGCAGACCGTAAAGCCTGCAAGGTCTCCCAGGGCGACGCTCGGAATGTTCACATTCAGTAGCTTGGTGTCGGCAAACGGCCGACGCAGCAGGCCGGAGACCACACGTTGCACCACATGCACCGCCGTATCGAGGTGGTCAAAGCCGCGGTCCGCCAGAGAGAAGGCCACTGCGGGAATACCGAGCAGAAAGCCTTCCATCGCTGCCGCCACCGTACCCGAGTAGAGGGTATCTTCTGCCACGTTCTGGCCGTTGTTAATGCCCGAGACCACGAGGTCTGGCCGGTGATCGAGAAACCCCGTGACCGCCACATGCACACAGTCTGTCGGCGTACCGTTGACATAGAAAAACCCGCTAGAGGCCTTACGAACATAGAGAGGGCGGTCAAGGGTCAGCGAGTTGCTGGCCCCGCTGCGATCGGCCTCTGGCGCTACTACGGTGACCTCCCCGAATCCCCGCATCGCCTCTGCCAAGGCAGCGATGCCTGGCGAGAAATAGCCGTCGTCGTTACAGACCAGAATCCGCATTCTTATTCTCTCCGTCGGTGGGCCAATCGCGTATGTAGGCCTTCAACATTCGGTTCTCAAAACTCTGGGCATCTAAGACAGCACGGGCGACATCGTGAAAGGAGACCACTCCCAGAATCTTCTGCCCGTCCACCACCGGAAGGTAACGCTCTCCGCAGGCATTCATGACTTCCCTTAGGGTATCGATAGTCATATCGGGCGTTGCGTGTGTCGGCCGGGCATTCATGACTTCACTGACCAGAATCTGATTCATCGTGGGGGTAGGCCCAACCCGCTGTTCCTTCTGGCGCTTGGCCAACACCACCAGGACCTCACGAAAGGTCAGCATGCCCGCGAGTTGGTCTCCCTCCAGCACCACCAAGGACCCGATGTCTTCTTCTGCCATACGAATCACCGCGTCGGACAGAGACTCGCTCGGCGACGAGGTAAACATACGATTGCCCTTGAGCTTCAGAATGTCTTGCACCTTCATACTCGAGTCTCCTTAAACGGTATCGCTATGATACGGGGCATGGCCTTGACTGAAATTCTTGTTGTCTACTATAGCCGGCATGGTGCAACGGCGGCACTCGCGCATGCCGTGGCTGATGGAGTGGAATCGGTGGCAGGCTGCGCAGCGCGCCTGCGCACGGTGCCATCGGTCTCAGCGGACCACGAGGCGATACGCCCATCGGTACCTGCAGAAGGCCCACCCTATGCGGAACCCCAAGACCTACGGGACTGTGCTGGGCTCATCCTTGGCTCGCCAACGCGGTTTGGGAACATGGCTGCCGCCATGAAGTACTTTATTGACGGCAGCCTGAACGCCTGGCTTTCTGGCGATCTCATCGGTAAGCCTGCCGCTGTCTTTACAAGCACCGGAAGCCTCCATGGCGGCCAGGAATCCACCTTGCTGAGCATGATGCTTCCGCTGCTGCACCATGGCATGTTGATCGTCGGCCTACCCTACTCAGAGCCCGATCTGGGTAGCACCCGCAGCGGAGGGAGCCCCTATGGCGCCTCCCATGTAGCGGGTAGCGACGGCCGCATGCCAATAAGCGATGAAGAGCATCGGCTCGCCAAGGCGTTGGGCCGCCGGGTTGCACAGACCGCGCAGGCCCTACGGCCCTTCGCAGGCTAGTCGCATGAGCGCACCGTTAGAAGAGCCAGCCCTCTCGGCCCCCGGCATTCGCCGATCAGACGCACGATGGGCGGCCGGACTCTGCCTACTCATGGTGATCTACGGCGCTGTCTGGGAAGGATTGGTCGATCCGATCCGTGAGGGGTCGTGGCTCTGGCTTAAGGTCGTACCGCTCGCCATCGCGCTGCCTGGACTCCTCAATGGCAGGGTCTATACGTTTCAGTGGATGTCACTACTCATCTGGCTCTACGTCTGCGAAGCACTCGTACGCATCATCGGCCTGCAATGGCTGGAGAGGGCCCTGGCCGCCGGTTGGCTGCTCCTGGGTCTGGCCCTGACAGGCGTCATCCTGCAATCCATACGCAGGTACAAACGCCAGCAACCCCCTAAGCCCGACCTGCCCTAGTGCCCTCGCCGGCCCCGGTGTGCCGCTTTGCAGTGCGTTCGCGGGTCGCCGACAATGGCTTACTATTGGCGCCTAGGGTAGCCGATCGGCCTCCGTAGCTCAGTGGATAGAGCATCCCCCTCCTAAGGGGAGGGTCGCACGTTCGATTCGTGCCGGAGGCACCAGTTTTGCATTTTTGTGTATCGAAGACTTAACTTCTGGGTTGACAGGCCGACATTCAGACAGTGAAGATTCAAAAACATCTTTCTCGCCATTCGACCCAGCCCGCGTGGCTGACCACAACCCAGAGATGACCGCCTCGGCCCCAGTTTCCTTCAGCATCGACCGCTCCGCCTTTGACGATCTCAGCATCACGGCCAAGCGCCACGAGAGCGTGGAATACTTTGATGAGCGCAGCCTCAGCGGTCAGGAGCGTCTTTTCTTTCGGCTCTGGTCGAGCAAAATTCTGCAAACGGGCGTCTTCGAAGCTGGTCAGATGGTGCAGCGCAAAGACCAGGTACCGAGCTATGCCTTTGTCATCGTCTCGGGCGAGGCCGCGGTTGAAGAGGACGATGGCGCCTATGTGCTCGGGCCAGGTACGGTCATAGGCCTTGCAGAGGGGCTCTGCGCACTGCCCTCCAGATACGACTATAGGGCGCACACCGCACTAAACTGTAAGGTGATTCCCATCGACGTCGCCTGCCGAGAGATTGCCCGTATCAATTCTGGGCTCAAGGGTATCTGTCGGTTTACCGTGCAGCGTATTCTTGGCGAACGCGCAAGCCCACCGGACTTCATGCGCTGAGAAGACCATGGCGGCATCGACTCCCTCCATCGATGAGATCTGTGCCGAGGCTGCACTTCGCAATGTGGCACTTCGACAGGCAACGAAGCAGGCATCGGACACGCTGACGACCGCACTTAGACTGGTCACTGGGTCCTCAGAGGTTCCCGAAGAGTTTATGCCCAAGATTGCCTCGCCGGCGCCTAAGCTCGAAGAACTGCTCGAACTCATCGCCCCCCCAGAGCCTGTCGAAGAAGCAGCTCCGGTTGTGCCCGAAAAGCCGGTGGCAGTGGCCCCTGTAGTAGCGCTATCTGCGCCACGGGAAGCACCGCCAGCAGCACCGCCGGCAAAGGTCACGCCCATGCCGGATAAGAAGATCGCCTTCGAGCCTATGGCCTGGCCCACCCTAGGGGCCGCACCTGCTGCCAAGGCATCTCCGACACCTGCCCCCATCCCCGCCAAGCCTTCAGCGCCGCCCGCACCAAAACTTGGCCCGAACGAAGTCTACTTCCCTGCGGGGCAACTACTCTTTAACAAGGGAGATGCCGCAGACCGGTTTTATGTGATTCGCCAAGGCGAGGTGGCACTCTTCGAACCTAGTACGCAGAAACAAATCGCGACACTGGGGCCCGGCACCTCATTTGGAGAACAGGCCATCCTCGTGGGCGGCGTGCGCAGTGTATCGGCACGCGCCGTAAACGGCGTGATCTGCCTTGCCTTATCCGCCGAGACCCTGAGAGAGATGCTCGAGGTTGAGCAGGGCACCATTAAGCCTGTCTTCGAGGCTCTGCTCTTACAACTCTACCTCCACAACGACCTGCACGCGCGCGGGCATCGGTACAACGCCTAGGGCTAGAGAATAAGTTGTTGCCCCTCCTGGGCAACAAAGGCTCCCGACCACATCTCCTGGGCCTCCTCTGCGATACGGTCCATAAAATTATCGTCGTGGTCTGGATCGTGGTGGAAGATAGCGAGTTGCTCCACCTCTGCAGCCTGACAGAGTCGCACACCCTGCTGCCAGGTGGAGTGGCCCCATCCGGCGAATCGAAAGAACTCTTGGTCGGTGTAGGTGCTGTCGTAAATCACGAGGTCTGCGCCACGAATCAGATCAAGAATGGCAGTATCGAGCTTGCCCGGACGATGCTCTGTGTCTGTGACATAACAGACCGCACGCCCATCGTAGTCAATGCGATAACCGGTAGCCCCCTGGGGATGGTTCAATGCAGCGGTACGGATCACAATACCCTGACCCAGTTCGAGCACGGCCCCAGCCGAGAAATCCTTAAAGCCCATCTCTGCAGAGAACCGATCAAGGGCAATCGGGAAAAATGGGGTAGACATCTGGCGCGCGAGCGTTTGCTCCAGAGTCAGCCCCTGGGGCTGGAGGTTTCCCGCCCAGATGGATAGGCTGAAATCGGAGAGATAGAGCGGCTTGAAAAATGGCAGGCCCTGAATATGGTCCCAGTGGACATGAGACAAAAAAAGATCGGCGGCAGGAAAGCCCTGCGCCTGAACCCAGGAGCCCAGAGGACGAATGCCCGAGCCCGCATCGAAAATAAGGAGTCGATCACCACAGGCAACCGTCACGCAGCTCGTATTGCCGCCATAGCGAAGGTGGCTTGTCGAAGCACACGGAATCGTGCCCCTAACCCCCCAGAACCGCACCTTCATAGACAAGCCCTCCCCAAAACCACCATTTTCGCAGACATCTTGCATGCAATGCCGACGAACTTCTTACGAAAGTTCAGCATATTACGTAAACTCTCTTAGATGCTGCTAATGATTGATGCTAGAACATGACCACCTTTCGCTTCAACATAGACCGTACCCGATTTAAGGGACTAAGCCTCACCCAGTCACAATCGAAGAGCACCTTTGAGTTCTTTGACCAGTACGACATGTCCAGCCTAGAGCGCATGTTTTATCGGGTCTGGGCCACTGCTCGGCTACGCACGGGGCTCTTTAGCCCCGGCCAGACCATTATGCAGGCGCAGCAGATTCCCGATACAGCCTATGTGGTGGTGCTCGGAGAGGTCGAGGTGCAAGACCAAGACCATACGTTTGTGCTTGGACCCGGCGCCACGATCGGGCTGGCCGAGGGACTCTGCGACCTCCCGCTTCGGTATCACTACATTGCAGCCTCCGTGGTCAATGTGAAGATCATTCCCATCCCCAATGCGATTCGCGAGATCGAGCGGGCCAACCCCGGGCTCAAGGGCATCTGCCGGCTGACGGTTCAGCGGATTCTCGAGGGCAAACTCGGGGGCGTGCCAAAGTATCTCGAGGCATAGAGCGTATGTACAGGCGTTCTAAAGGTCTTAAGGGTGACCAAGAATGAACACAGCAGCTGAAGAGGCCGGCGCGGCGCCACGTTCAAACGCAATAGAGAAGTCTTACCCGGCCCAGGCGCTGCTCTTTCAAAAAGGAGAAAAGGCCGAGTTCTTCTACCTTCTGAAAGAGGGTCGGGTGGAGCTTTTCTCTCCCGGAGAACCCGAAACCCAGATTGCCCTCTTGGGCCCCGGAGACTCCTTTGGAGAACAGGCGATCCTCTTTGGTGGCGTTCGCAGCCTATCGGCAAGAGCGTTGGCGCCGGTGGTCTGTGTGGAGATGCAGGCCGACGCGCTGCGAGAGTTGCTCGAGGGGCAGCCCGGTATTCTCAAACCGGTGATTGAGTCGCTCTTACTGCAGCTCTATATGCAAAACGAGTTTAAGGCGAGCAAGGCACCCTACGTGCTCTAACCCGCCCGCGCCCAAACCTATAAGTAACTTACTCCGCAGCCAAAGGCACTGCCCTTCTTGTCTGCCCTCTTTTGGCATTCTTCACGGGTCTTAAAGCAGTCGCTGGTGTAATCCCCGGACTTCTTGTCGATGATGCACCACTGGGTCTTTTTCGCATAGGCGAGCTGGGAGCCCAAAACAAAAAAACCAAGGGCAAAAAAGACAGACGCATAGACGGCGGGCTTGACCATAGGAACCTCCCTTTATCAGATTTGCTCTACTGCATGAACAGAATTGTACGGGCGAAATCCCTCTGACATGGCGCGGCGCCAGTGGCGGGCCCCCGGCTGGCCATGAAACAAACCATGCCAATGCCGCGCCATTGTCTTGGCTGGCACCCCGAGTAACCGCTGGGTATCAAAATAATCTGCCAGGGGGCCAATGATCGATGCACGGTCGTGGGGCCGCTGCGCACTCTCCCCAAAGAGCAGGGCGTCGAGGTCACGAAGTAGCCAAGGATCGTGATAGGCCGCACGGCCAATCATCACCCCATCGAGCCCTGGTAACCCATGGGCGCTAGACTGCGGGCTCTGGGGCCCCACCGCCGGCGCTAGGAGTTCTTGTGCCTGCTCCAGAGAGACGATCCCTCCATTGACCACAAACGTGGCCTCTGGAAAGTCTCGCTTCAGTTCCCTCACGATTGCGTATCGAAGCGGCGGGACCTCTCGGTTCTCTTTGGGGGACAGACCCTTCAAGATGGCACTGCGGGCATGGACAATGAATACAGAGCATCCCACCGCAATGAGCCGGGACACGAACCGGGCAACAAAGTCGTAGGAATCCTCGCGATCGACCCCAATACGGTGCTTCACCGTAACCGGTACAGACACCGCCTCGCGCATGGCCTGCAGACAGTCAGCCACTAGGGAGGGCTCTCGCATAAGACAGGCCCCAAAGGCGCCCTTCTGCACCCGCTCGCTGGGGCAACCGCAGTTAAGGTTAATCTCGTCATAGCCCCACTCCGCCCCAATCTTCGCGGCCCGCGCG
>JBEDFV010000116.1:0-4287 GCA_041175005.1 Pseudomonadota bacterium | reverse complement strand
CCTTGAGCACCGACTCCACCGCATTGACGATCGCCTGGTAGCCGGTGCAGCGACAGTAGTTACCCGAGATGTAGTCGCGAATCTCTTCGCGACTGGCATCGGGATGGTTGCGAATCAGATCCAGAGAAGTCAGTAGCATGCCGGGCGTGCAGAAGCCGCACTGCAGGGCGTTGTGGGCCAGGAATGCCTGCTGCAATTCTTTGAGCTCGCCCGAGTCGGAAATGCCCTCAATGGTGCGGACCTCTTTGCCCTGGGCCTGACAGGCCAGCATGAGGCAGCCACGCACCAGGGTGTTGTCGACCATGACCGAACAGGCGCCGCAGACGCCGTGCTCACAGCCGAGGTGGGATCCGGTGAGGTCGAGTCGCTCGCGCAGGAAGTCAACAAGATGGGTGCTCGGAGAGACATCGGCCTCTACGGCATCGCCGTTTACGGTGAGGCGGAGGGGTATGGTCTGCGGCGTCACGAAGAGGCTCCTAGTTGTTGAATAACACGCCGAAGCACCACACCGGCCAGATAGGCCTTGGTCTGGGTCTCGGCCTGGAGATCGGGCATGGGGTCGAGGTCTGTGGCCAGAGCGTCGACGGCGGCCGCCGAGGCTGCCGCATCGCCCAGCGGCGCGCCAACGAGTTGGGCCGCCGCTGCCGTGGCCAACACCGGCCGATCGGCCACCGCAAAATAGGCAAGCCGCGCGGCGGTTACTTTTCCGGCCGCCACGAGAACATGGGCCGCCAGGCCCACCATGGCATAGTCACCCCGCCGTCGGGCGAGTTCGTAAAAGCCCACGCGGTCGGCACTGCCTGCCTTCGGGAACTCTACGGCCACGAGGATTTCGCCTGGCTGAAGATCGGTGCTGTAGAGGCCCTTAAAGAAGCCCTCGGCAGGCATACGGCGCTCCCCAGACTGGCTACGAATCACCAGGGTGGCATTGAGGGCAAGCGCGACCGCGGGATATTCCGCGGCGGGATCTGCCAGCGAGAGACTGCCCCCGATGGTGCCGCGGTTGCGAATCGCCACATGGGCCACATAGGGCACGGCCTGGGCAAGAAGAGGGATGTGCTGGGCCACCAATGCAGAGGACTGAATCTGGGCATGGGTGGTTAAGGCGCCCAGACGAATGGTACTGCCCAGATCTTGCAGGCCGCGCAGCTCATCACAGTCTTGGATATCGACCAAGACCTCGGGGGCGGCGAGGCGGAGGTTTAATGCAGGCACCAGGCTCTGGCCGCCGGCAAGAATCTGGGCGGCAGCGCCATGGTGGGCAAGCATCTGGAGCGCACCGGATAAGGAGCTTGGGCGCTCATAGTGAAAATCGCGAGACTTCATGGGTACTCCTGAGGACTAGGATCTTCGCCTACTGTGCACGAAAGCAGTACCCGTACCCATTGGGGCAATCACGGGGATCACCCCCAGGCTTAGTGAATACTTGCTCAATAAGGGCCTGCAGAAGGCCCCTATGGGCGCGCTACTGAATCAGTCCGTGGCAGTGCTTGTACTTCTTGCCAGATCCGCAGGGGCAGGGATCATTGCGCCCGACCTTCGGAAAGGCACTGGCGGTGGCGCCCCCGCCAGTGCCCGCCGCGTCGGCTGGGCCCGAGGCTGGGCCCGATGTAGCCGCAGGCGTGGCAGCGGCCTGGGCGGCCAGGGCAAGTGCCTCGGGATCCTCCCCAGAGAAAGAGGCCTGAGGACTAAAGTCTGCGTGGGTAAAATGCATCTGAGCGTCGCTCAGGGCAGCAGCACGCTCCTGGGCCTCGCGGGCGGCCGCCTCTGCCTGCTCCTGGGTCTGGACTTCGACATTCATGAGTAGCCGGGTCACCGAGTCGCGGACCCGCTCCAGGAGTTGCTCAAAGAGCGTGAAGGCCTCGCGTTTGTACTCCTGCTTCGGATCCTTCTGGGCATAGCCACGCAGATGAATGCCCTGCCGCAGAAGGTCAAGGGCGGCGAGGTGCTCACGCCAGGCATGGTCCAGGTGCTGAATAAGTACCGAGCGCTCAAAGCCTGAGAAGGCGGTGCGGCCCACGGTCTGCCACTTTGCCGTGTAGAGGTCGGTGGCCGCCTTGGCCACGAGCGCAGCAAGGCCGGCATCGTCAAGTTCTTCTTGAGACTCCACAACCGCCTGCAGGTCGATCACGACCCCATAGACCTTTTGAAGCTCCTCCTGTAGTCCCGCCAGATCCCACTGCTCCTCAATGCTCTCCTGGGGCACATAGCTGCGCACCAGGGCATCGATGGCGCCATCGCGCAGACGGGTCACCAGTTCTATGGGGTCGTCGGCCTCCAGGATCTCGTTGCGCTGGGCATAGACAATCTTGCGCTGCTCGTTGGCCACATTGTCGTAATCCAGAAGCTGCTTACGGATCTCAAAGTTGCGGTTCTCCACCTTGCGCTGGGCGCTCTCAATAGACCGCGAGACCATGCCCGCCTCGATGGGCTCGCCACGCGGAACCCCGAGCTTGTCCATGATGGCCTTCATACGGTCACCGGCAAAGATGCGCAGCAGGGGGTCGTCCATGGCGAGATAGAACCGCGAGGACCCTGGATCGCCCTGCCGGCCTGCCCGACCCCGCAGCTGATTGTCGATGCGCCGAGACTCATGGCGCTCGGTACCGATAATGTGCAGACCGCCTGCGGCCAGAACCTGGTCGTGCAGCGGCTGCCACTCTGCGCGCAGCGTTGCAGACTGCGCCTCAAGCGCAGCCGGATCGAGCCCGGCCTCCTCACGCAGGGCCTCGATGCGTTTCTCGATATTGCCCCCAAGCACAATATCGGTGCCGCGGCCTGCCATATTGGTGGCGATCGTGATCATGCCGGGACGGCCTGCCTGGGCCACGATCTCTGCCTCACGGGCATGCTGCTTGGCGTTGAGCACCTGATGGTCAAGGCCCGCCTTGGTGAGTTCAGCCGACAGAAGCTCGGAGTTTTCGATAGAGGTGGTGCCTACCAAGATCGGCTGGCCCGCGGCATGCCGCGTTTTGATGTCGGCGAGGATGGCCTCAAATTTTTCTTCTACCGTACGGAAGATTTGGTCTTGCAGATCTTTTCGCACCATGGGCCGATGGGTCGGGACAATGACCGTCTCTAAACCATAAATCTGCTGGAATTCAAAGGCCTCGGTGTCGGCGGTACCCGTCATGCCGGCAAGCTTCTGATACATGCGGAAATAATTCTGGAAGGTAATAGAGGCAAGCGTCTGGTTCTCGGGCTCGATCTCCACACCCTCCTTCGCTTCCACGGCCTGGTGCAGGCCATCGGACCAACGCCGCCCCGGCATAAGCCGACCCGTGAACTCATCCACGATGACCACCTGCCCGCCCTGAACCACATAGTGCTGGTCGCGGAAATACAGCGTATGGGCCCGCAGGGCTGCCATCAGGTGATGCAGCAGGGCAATGTGGGCAGGGTCATAGAGGCTTGCCCCCTCGGGCAGCAGATCCATCTCGGCAAGCAGTTGTTCAGCCTTCTCAAAGCCGGCATCAGAGAGATAGACCTGCCTGCCTTTTTCGTCGAGAAAATAGTCCCCGGGGCCGTCTTCTAGGGGCTGTCGGTTCAGTAGGCTGGGCAGGCCATTGAGGGCCTGATAGAGGTGGGTGGAGTCTTCGGCCTGGCCGGAAATAATCAGTGGGGTGCGGGCCTCATCGATGAGAATCGAATCGACCTCATCGACAATCGCGTAGGACAAGACCCGCTGCACGCGGTTGGTCTTCTCAGAGACCATGTTGTCGCGCAGATAATCGAAGCCAAACTCGTTGTTGGTGCCATAGGTAATGTCACAACGGTAGGCCTGCTGCTTCTCCTCGTGGCTGAGCCCCGAGAGATTAATGCCGGTGGTAAGCCCCAGAAAGCCATAGAGCCGCCCCATCCATTGGGCATCACGCTGGGCGAGATACTCATTGACCGTGACAACATGAACCCCCTGGCCGGTTAGGGCGTTGAGGTAGGCCGGCAGGGTGGCCACAAGGGTCTTGCCCTCGCCAGTACGCATCTCCGAGATCTTGCCCTCGTGCAGAACCATGCCACCCACCAGCTGGACATCGAAGTGACGCATGCCCAAGACCCGGCGACTGGCCTCTCGGCAGACGGCAAACGCCTCCACCAGAAGGGTATCGGCAGAGGCCCCCGTGCCCGCGCGGCCCCGAAGCTCGGTGGTCTTGGCAACGAGCTGCGCGTCGGAGAGTTGCTGCAGGCCAGGCTCTAGGGCATTAATGGCCGCCACGCGGGCCTGGTATTTCTTGAGAAGGCGGTCATTTCGACTGCCAAAAAGCGAAGACAGGAGGCGATTGAACATAA
>JBEDFV010000115.1:0-7566 GCA_041175005.1 Pseudomonadota bacterium | reverse complement strand
GGCAAATCCGCAAAGGCGACGACCACCGTCTGGCCGCAGGCATTTCCCTATGACACCGACCTGAACCAGGCCAAGGCCCTCCTTGCCAAAAGCAAATTTCCGAATGGCTTTGAGGTCCCCCTCTCCTTCGACCTTGGAGAGGCCGACTGGGGTGAGCCCGCAGCCCTACTCATTCAGGAGAGCCTTGGAAAAATCGGTATCAAGGTCACGCTCGACAAGGTACCCGGTGCAAACTGGCGCACCCTGGCGCTCGTGGAGAAGAAGCTTCCGTTTCTGCTAGAGAACTTTGGTGGCTGGCTCAATACCCCCTGCTATTACTTCTATTGGGCCTACATCAAAGGCGCGCTCTTTAACGCCTCCAATTATGACGATGAGACTGTTAAGCGCCTGGTCGATGAGTCGTTACATATGGAGCAGACAGACCCCTCTTATGCGCCGAAGATTCGGCAGCTCATTCAAAAGGCCTTCGATGATCTGCCACGCATTCCGCTCTGGCAGCCGACGCTTGAGTCTGCCATGTCACCAAAGTTAAGCGGATACACGTTCTGGTACCACCGGCAGGTCGACGCACGTTCTCTCAAGCTATAGGTCGTCATGACGCGCCTTCTCGTCTTTCTTAGTCGTCTGGGCCAGGCAGTGCCCACCGTGTTTGGGATTCTTGTTGTCACGTTTCTCATGACACGGGCATTGCCGGGCGACCCCGCCGCCTTCTTCGCGGGCCCTGCCGCGACGCCCGAATCTATTGCAGAGATTCGGGCGCAGCTTGGGCTAGACCGGCCCCTGCTTCACCAGTTTGGAACCTACCTCACGGACCTAGCCCAGGGCAATCTTGGGCAGTCCATTTCCACCGGACAGCCGGTTCTCCGAGAACTCGCGCAGCGTCTTCCCGCCTCCCTTGAACTCACCCTCGTAGCCTTGGCGCTTTCTATTGCCATTGCGATTCCCCTCGGTATGCTGGCAGCCCTACACCAAGACACCTGGATCGACCAGCTCTGCCGATTCACCGTAACCGCTGGGGTGAGTCTGCCGACCTTCTTTACCGGCCTCGTTCTGGTCTATGTCTTTTATTTCCTCCTCGGCATTGCCCCCACACCTCTAGGGCGGATCGACATCGTATTTATTCCTCCCCCACACGTAACCGGCTTTTATCTGATCGATGCGCCTCTGGCCGGGGAGTGGGCGACCGCCTGGTCAGCCGCAAAACAGCTGATTCTTCCAGCGACCACCTTGGCCCTGTTTACCCTGGCCCCCCTGGCGCGCATGACCCGGGCCGCCATGCTCCAGGCCCTGGGCTCAGAATACATTCGCACCGCACGTGCCTGTGGACTCGGGCCTCGAAGGGTTCTTTTTAGCTACGCACTGCGTAATGCCCTACTGCCGGTCGTCACGACACTCGGCATGGTCTTCTCCTTCTCGCTGGGCGCCAATGTCTTGGTAGAGAAGGTCTTTAGCTGGCCTGGTATCGGCTCCTATGCCATTGAGGCACTGGTGGTTTCGGACTATGCGGCGGTACAGGGGTTTGTCTTAGCTATGGCAATTTTATTTGTTGCGCTCAATCTCATGGTGGATATGGTCTACACCATCATCGACCCGCGGGTAAAAATCGATGGCTAGCCGGCTCGACCACCTGCGTTATGTCATGGTGAGTAACCCCGTGACATTTCTCGCCTTTAGCCTCTTTGGTCTGATGGTCTTCGTCGCCATCTTCGGGCCCTGGATCGTCCCCTACGACCCCTTAGCAAGCACGCCCACCGGGGCGCTCAAGCCACCAAGCTGGCAGCACTGGTTCGGCACCGACCAGGTGGGCAGAGACGTATTCTCGCGGGTGATCGCAGCCACCCGTCTCGATCTGCTGATCTCAGTCAGTGCTGTGGGTATCTCTTTTGTGGTTGGCAGCATCCTTGGCGCCGTATCTGGCTTCTGGGGTGGATGGACCGACCGGATTCTCGGCCGGGCGCTCGACACGATTATGGCCTTCCCGCTCTTTGTGCTTGCGATGGGAATCGTAGCCGCCTCTGGAAATACGGTCGAAAACGTGGTCTTGGCCACTGCCATTATCAACCTCCCCTTTTATGCACGGGTCGCACGCGCAGAGGTGGCAATTCGCCGTAATGCGGGTTGGGTACTGGCTGCAAAGCTCGCCGGAAACAACGATGTCAGTATCCTATTTGGCCGGGTCGTTCCCAACATCTTGCCGCCCATGATGGTACAGATCTCGTTGAATATGGGATGGGCCATACTCAATGCCGCCGGTCTGTCTTTTATCGGCCTTGGCGTGCGGCCCCCCACGCCCGAGTGGGGCATCATGGTTGCCGAAGGGGCGAGCTTCATTGTCTCCGGTGAATGGTGGCTCGCGCTCTTTCCTGGCCTAGCGCTCATGACAGCCGTCTTCACCTTTAACCTGATGGGTGATGGCATGCGCGATCTCGTCGACCCCGCGCGAAGGACATAGAGATGCCCGAAGCCAGCCTCACAGAACGATCGCAGCCGCTCTTGGCCGTACGTAACCTCTGTGTCGAATTCCGCACCCGCCAGGGGCCGGTGACAGCCGTCAGAGATGTCTCTTTCACTCTGCAACGCGGACAGACGATTGGTATCGTGGGGGAGTCCGGTTCGGGCAAGTCGGTGACCTCCTACGCCGTCATGCGCATCCTTGATCGGGCGGGGTCTATCACCGCCGGGGCGGCCGAGTTCAGTGGAATTCGGCTTGATCAGGCACCCGAGCCCTTCATGAGAGATCTTCGTGGCCGCGAGATCTCTATGATCTTCCAGAACCCCCGAGCAGCCCTCAACCCAATTCGTAAGGTTGGACAACAGATTGCGGATGTGCTCATTGAGCACGCACAGGCGACCCAGGCCAGCGCCAGAGAAAAGGCAGTCGAGGCACTGCGTCGGGTGCAGATCAAGAACCCGGAGGAGCGCTACCACGCCTATCCCTTCGAACTCTCTGGCGGTATGTGTCAGCGTGTGGTGATTGCCATGGCACTGGCCTGCAACCCAC
This sequence comes from Pseudomonadota bacterium, assembly GCA_041175005.1. GTDB lineage: Bacteria > Pseudomonadota > Gammaproteobacteria > Burkholderiales > Burkholderiaceae_A > Hahnella. Next base: position 4,565 of record JBEDFV010000115.1, on the reverse strand, counting down.
AGGTGCTCATTGCAGACGAGCCCACAACGGGGCTCGATGTCACCACCCAACGAACGGTCATGGAACTGATTCGTAGCCTTACAGCAACCCATGGAATGGCCACGTTGCTGATCACGCATGATCTCGGGCTAGCCGGAGAGTATTGCGACGAGATTATCGTTATGGAACGTGGCCTCGTTGTCGAGGCAGGGCCGGCCAGAGAACTCTTTCGACGCCCGCAGCACCCGTATACCCAGCGCCTTGTGAAGGCCACGCCGCATCATGCGCAGGCCCTGCGTGACTTGCTCCCCAACGATCTCCGCGAGTCTGCAATAACGGTACAGAGAGCCAGCCAATCACCAGAGCGTTCGGCTACTGGCGAAAAGAGACCCAGGCAGAACGAGACCATACCCTTGCTCGACGTAATCAACCTACGCAAGGAGTATCCCCGCACACGCACCCTACAAGACTGGATACAGGGCAAACGGCCGGCGCCTTTTGTCGCTGTCGACGACGTCTCTTTTAAGGTCTTTCCGGGCGAGAGTCTGGGGCTCGTAGGCGAGTCTGGCTGCGGGAAGTCCACGACCTCCTCCATGATCGCCCGACTCCTCGCCCCCACCGCGGGGAGTATCTGGTTTAAGGGCAAAGACATCAGTTTATTTAATAGCGGACAGCTCTCTCAGACGGGCCTGCGCGCCGAGATTCAGATGGTCTTTCAAGACCCGACGGAGAGCCTTAATCCACGCACGACGGCTGAGCAGGCTATTGCCGACCCCCTAATACAGCTTCGCGGCCTCACCGATCGCCAGGCGCTGCATAGGCGTGTTTGTAGCCTCGCCGAACAGGTGGGCCTTGAGGTCTCTTTGCTCAGTCGGCTGCCGCACCAACTCTCAGGGGGCCAGAAGGCCCGCGTGGGCATCGCCCGCGCACTCGCGACCGAGCCAGATCTGCTGATTCTCGACGAACCCACGGCAGCACTGGATGTCTCGGTCCAGGCGGTGGTCCTGAATCTACTCGCCGACCTTAAAGAACGTCTTGGTATGGCCTATCTCTTTGTAAGCCACGACCTGGAGGTGGTCCGCCTCCTCTGCGATCGGGTCTTGGTCATGCGGGGCGGAAAGATCGTCGAATCGGGCACAACAGACCAGGTCTTTCATGCGCCTACCAACGACTACACAAAAACGCTGCTCGCCGCCGCCCCACGATTTCCAGAAGATGCGCCCCTATGATGAAGACACCTTACACAATCGCCGAGCTACACAACGCGTATAACCAAGGGCTGTCTGCCCGTAGCCACATTCGTTTACTCTGGGAGGGGCTTCAGTCTCTCGGTGTCGCGCCGCAAGGAGATCCTGCCCTGCTGTATCTTCCCGACTGGGCAGAAGTTGAAGCGCAACTTCAGCGGATTGAAGGTCAACCCATCGCGAGCCTTCCGCTCTACGGTATTCCCTTCGCAATCAAGGACAACATCGACGTCGCCGGGTGGCCGACCACGGCAGCCTGCCCGTCCTTCAAGCGGGAGGCGACATCGACCGCCACGGTAGTCAAGCAGCTGCAGGCCGCGGGGGCCATTCTTCTCGCCAAGACCAACCTTGATCAATTTGCGACCGGGCTTGTCGGTACCCGATCACCCTACGGGGCGGTCCCTAATCCTTTCGATCGCGAGTTTATTAGCGGCGGCTCAAGCTCTGGCTCGGCCTCGGTGGTCTCACGCGGGCTTGTCTGCTTTGCATTGGGAACCGATACGGCGGGCTCTGGTCGCATTCCTGCAGGTTTCTGCAACCTGGTTGGTACCAAACCAACCCCGGGGCTCATCAGCACCGAAGGCGTTCTTCCCGCCTGTAAGACCCTCGACTGCGTCTCTATTTTTACCCTCACTGTTCACGACGCGGCCATCGTTCTTCGGATTGCGGAGACCGATACCCAAACGCGCCTGCACGAGCCGAGTTTCCATAACCTCCCTGCCCAGAGGCGGCTCGCGTTTTCCTCTCCCCTGCGCGTTGCCGTACCCAAAACCCCGGTACTCACGTCAGAGGACTATCAACAGTCCTACGCCGAAGCCCTGCAACACGCCCGTTCTCTCGGCTGGGCTCTGGTTCCCAAAGACCTGCAGCCCCTCCATGAGATCGCTGCCCTTCTCTATGATGGTCCCTGGGTCGCCGAACGTTTTAGCATTCTGAAGCCATTGCTCGAAAGGGGTGCAGACGATATTGACCCGGCTGTTCGGGCCGTGGTCACGAAGGCAAGCCAGTTCACCGCGCTTGATGCCTTTGAGTCGCGCTACGCGCTTCAGGCGCTATCGGTCGCCGCACAAGACATCCTTTCCGATGTGGATGCACTTTTTCTCCCGACCGCACCGCAGCACCCCACCATCGCGCAGTTACAGGAGGCACCCGTTGCCGCCAATGCCGCGTTAGGGATCTACACAAACTTTGTCAATCTTCTTGGCTGGTCGGCCCTAGCACTGCCCGCCTGCTTCACCCCCACCGGCCTGCCCTTCGGTATCACCCTGGTCGCCCCGGCCGGGCACGATCAGGCCCTATTACAGGTGGGACTCACCTGGCAGTCATCGCATACGCTTCCCTTGGGGCAACGCCTCGCCGCGCAACTCCCTTCCATCGATACCGCACGACCACTGCCCACTCCCGCCGATACGGTTCCCATCGCGATGGTCGGGGCCCATCTCGAGGGCTTTCCACTGCATTGGCAGATCCAGCAGGCCGGCGCCCGTCTGCGGTTACGGTGCCAGACAGCGCCGCATTACGCGCTCTATGCGCTGAAAAATACGCAGCCCCCCAAGCCGGGACTCCGGCGTGTCGATGCGGAAGGCCATGCGATTGAGGTCGAGGTCTACGATTTTCCCGTATCGTCTATTGGGTCCTTCCTTGCGCAGATCCCTTTCCCGTTAGGACTCGGTAATATCGAACTCTTTGATGGAACCTGGGTGAAGGGATTTATCTGTGAGCCTATTGCACTGCAGTCCGCAGAAGACATCACCCGATTTGGTGGATGGCGGGCCTTCACCCGCTCTACAATGACCGCATCGAATGCGCACCATGCCTAAGCTGTTACACATTCCCCCCGCCGGCGAATCTCTGGCTGATCAGGCCTATCGACGCCTGAAGGAAAAAATTTTTGATTTCGGCTTTATGCCAGGGGATCGTCTCTCAGAGTCAGAGCTCGCCGAGTCGCTCGGCCTGAGCCGCACGCCGCTGCGTCAGGCGCTGCAGCGCTTGCAGCACGAGGGCTTTGTTGAGGCGCAGCCGAAAGTCGGATGGATCATCCCGCCGCTGCGCTTTGAGCGACTCGATGCGCTCTACGACTTTCGTATTCTTCTGGAGTGTTTCGCAGCGCGTGTTATCTGTCTTGCAGAGGGTCCACGGCCCGGCCTAGCGGTACTCGGAAAGATCTGGCGGGTGAAACCTGCTGAACGCAGTAAAGATGCCAGACATGTGGGCATGCTCGATGAGGCCTTTCATCACGAGATTGTCTCGCTTGCAGGCAACGCTGAGATTGCAAAGACCCATCGGGAGATTACCGAGAAGATCCGCATCGTACGTCGCCTGGATTTCACCAAGGAATACCGCGTCGATGCCACCTACAACGAACACAGCCTTATTCTGAAGTCCTTGGAGGCACGGCGCAGCGACGAGGCACAGCGGCTGATTTCCGCCCATATTGAACAAAGCAAGATCGAGGTACGAAAGATCACCCTAGACATGCTCTACCGTGCACGTGCATCGCAGAGCAGTGAGACATAAAAAGCCCTAGGCTTCCACTCCCAGACTGGCCAGGTACTCGTCATAGCTGCCCTTAAAGTCGGTCACCTTGCCGTCGCCATGCATGGCCCAGATGCGGGTCGCCACGGCATTGACAAACTCCCGGTCATGCGAGACCACAAAGAGTGTGCCGGGGTATTTCTCCAGGGCAAGCTGTAGCGACTCAATCGACTCCATATCGAGGTGATTTGTCGGCTCATCAAGCAGTAGCACGTTTGCGCGCTCAAGCATCAGCCGCCCAAAACTCATACGGTGCTTCTCCCCGCCAGACAATACCTTGACCGGTTTGTGTACCTCATCGCCAGAGAAGAGCAGCCGGCCAAGAATCGAGCGTAGGGCCTGATCGTCATCGCCCTCCTGGGCATAGGCCCGCAGCCAGGTGGTCAGCGTGGTGTCCTGCTCAAACTGCGGGTAGACATCCTGGGCCATATAACCAATCTGGGCATTCTCGGCCCACTTCACCAGGCCTGCATCGACCGCAATGCCACCGCGCTCAGCGCCCACCAAGGCCTTTACCAATGTCGACTTACCGGCCCCATTGGGCCCCACAATCGCAATCTTCTCACCGGCCTCCACCATTAATGAGACCTTGTCGAGCACCTTCTGGCCGTCATAGGCCTTGGCAATGCTCTGTAGGTGCACAGCCTGTCGAAAGAGCTGCTTAGTCTGTTCAAACCGAATGAAAGGGTTCTGCCGGGAAGACGGCCGCACCTCCACCGCCTCGGCCTGAATCTTCTCGATCAACCGACGCCGCGAGGTGGCCTGCTTGGCCTTACTCTTGTTGGCCGCGAATCGCCGCACAAACTC